>NZ_JAAZQY010000039.1:0-18689 GCF_012371315.1 Acinetobacter sp. A1 | reverse complement strand
GTTTTAGTCTTCTTCTCGGTTTAATACGCAGATTCAGTGCCAACTCACAGTAAATGCGGTAAACCCGCTTGTGATTCTGAAGATATCCCCCTTTTAGTTGAGCACTTTTTAAAACGCTTTGAGAAAATGTACGACAAACAAATTCAGGGAGTGAGCGAAAAAGCCACCGCCTTTATGCAAAGTTATGCTTGGCCAGGCAACATTCGTGAACTGGAAAACTTGTTGGAGCGTGCAGTATTACTCACCGAAGATCAACAAATGATTAAACTGAATGCGTTATTCCCACAAAAGCATGAACACGATGCTGAAGATGTGCACGGCAGCACAGATTTAGACAGATTGGTCAACGAAGGTTTTGACTTAGAACAGCATGAGCAACAACTGATTATGACCGCCATGCAAAAAGCCAAACAGAATGTATCTGAAGCTGCTCGTTTGTTGGGAATTTCCCGTGCCGCACTGGATTATCGTTTAAAAAAATACGCCATGCGTTAAAACTTCCTTCAATAAAAAAAGCCTTGTTTTTCAACAAGGCTTTTGCACTTTAAAGCAGCAATATTACCAACTCAGGGTCTGTGTGCCTGGGCGGAAAATCGCTTCACCCATCAGATCTGGATTTGAATATTTTAAACCTTGGATTAAATCACCTTCGGCAACACCGTACTGATCCATACACATTTTGCAAATATAGACCTCACCACCTTTGGCCATAATACTTTTTAGCATTTTTTGATGCTCTGCATACTTATGTTCAAAACGGTTGGATGCCAACATCACACCCTGATCAACCAAGTAAATGGTCAGTGGATGACCTTTGCCAAACTGGTTATTGCTCATGCCAATTGCCATTTTGGTACGGTGTGCATCATTACTGGTGAGCAATACAAATAGCGGATCTTTGTTATTCTCTGCCATAGCAGGCGATAGACTTGCAAAGCTCAGGAATAAAGACAGACACAACAGCTTAATCAATTTCATGGTTGATCTCAGAGTCAATTTAGATGTGATTAAAATAGTAGCATAATAAATATAATATATTTAAATAATTAATATATTATGCTTCGCATCTACAATTGACTTAAAAACCAGTGCTGCAAATGACCAAGTGAAGCCATCCCAGCTACAAAAAACAAAGCGCCACCCAACAGGCAGCACTCAGTACAAATTAAGCATTCGTGTTTTAAATAAACAGTTTAAGCGGCTAAATTTTTCTTAAGCTCATCTTCTACAATGCTAATTTCTAGCTCACTGAAACGACGGATTTCACCTTCTGCATGTTTTTCTAACATACCACCAATCAATGGAACTTTGACTTTAATGGTCCAATCTAACTGAATTTCAATTTTATCTTGATTGCCTGTAACGGTACGCTCGCCTTTGGCTTCCAAAGGTAAGTTAGCGCCTAACTCTACTGTAGAAGTAAGTGCGGACAAGTTGGTCACATCATTACGTTTTAAACGAAATGCATCTTTTAATAGTTTTTTTGCCATATCTGGAATATTCACATCCAAGTTATAAGCACGACGCAGGGTGTAAATATCACCATTCTTTTTTGATTCTAAAATTTCTAAATTTTCACCCGGAATACGTTTACACACCGCTTCATGTAACGCAATATCTGCCACTAAACGCTTAAATTCGTCAATTGAAACGCCATGAATGGTGGCATTAACAGTAAATTGATGAGCCATTTGAGTTCCTTTTATTTTGTTTATTGATGGAGTAGGTCTAGCATCATCGTGCAATATAATTTGGCTGATGCTCAACGGGTATAAGTTGTTTTATATCCTAAATACAACTTTACTTTCAGGCTATTAAAGTGTTTTTTCCACCTGCTGTCATTGACTCTATTTGTTCAAATCTATGTGCAGGATGCCAAATTCAGCCGCATAAATATCATGGCTATATAAAGTAAGATAATGCCCACAAAATTCGATTTTGGCATAAAAATGCTCTGCCCCATCATCCAATCCTGTGGCATACCAAGTGGTGCCTTGAGGGAAATCATCCAACCATTGGGCTCGATAAAAATCTGCAATTGAATTGAACTGTAAATAACGTTCTGGATTAGACAGAATATTTTGTGCAAGATGATCAAACTGAGCAAGCTGTGCCTGTTTAAAATGGATCAGGTTACTCATGCTTATCCTTTAAGGCAAAACTTGCACATGTTGTTGCTGACGTATTTTGCTCCATTCACGCCATCCTAAATAAGCCAATACCACAAATCCTACATAAAGCGCTGCGGTTAAAAATAAAGCTTTATAAATAAACATGCCTACGTAGAGTAGATCGACCACAATCCAAAGCAACCATGTAGCCAAATATTTACGACTGGTCCAATAGGTTGCCAACAGACTCAAAGCTGCAAGTTGTGCATCTAATAACGGTACAGATGCCTGCGTCCACTGCATTAAACTTAGACCAAAAATAAGCCCTAACCCCATACTAAGTACAAGCTGCTGCAGCATTTTATTTTGCGATAAGGTCTGAATCACGATGGCTTGAGTGTCTTGCTGTGCAGTTTTCCACTGGTAAAAACCGTAAATTGCCATGCCCATAAATAGCGTTTGTAATACTGTTTCGCCATACAATTGATATTCAAAGAACAAATAGGCATACAGCAAACAGGCAATAAAATTCACTACCCAACAAGCAATATGCCGTTTGATGGTTAACGTCACGCCTAAGACACTGATCAATACAGCAATTATTTCTAAAACCGACATTGATGCAGCCTATGAAAAAGAAAAATGCATGATACCTTGTTTCTGTAATACTGCTCAAACTCAGACTGAGTTAAGCACAAGTCAAAACAATAAAAATAAACACCCGATAAAATTGGCTTTATACATCTGCATGATTATATTTATGTTCTTGTCCAAAACGGTCTACATGGGTAATAAAAACACCATATTTACCCACATAATATTCCAAAGATTGTTGATAAAAACTCCAGTAAATCGACCACTCACCTAAATCTAACTGACGAATCTGCGTTTGGGCTTTAGCAGGCATTTTATTGAGTAATTCTTGCTGTATGGTTGTGGCATCATCAGGGTCGGAAGTAGAAACTTTTAGGCTTAAAAATAACGCTGCGACATCGTCAAATAATTGCTGTTCGTATTCGGCGACTTCTTCAACCACTTCTTCTACAGCACGAGGTGCTTTGTGGGTAATCGGGTCTTGTACGATATTGGCCATATCTTGACAGCTTTGCTGAAAGCTACGATTAATTTTTATTTTGAACCAGACTTTCCACACTGCATAGACTGCAATGAAGAACAAAATCCACAACAATAGTTTTGCCATCTTGGTCTTCGCTCTTATTCGGGCGCTTGAATAAAGTATAACGATTTCAGCGCTTAGCGTCTATTCTGTGTACTGTGCGAACACATCCTTAGCAACGGATTAAACCTAAACCTATACTGCTAAAGATCATCAATAGATACACAAATAAGCTTCTTATACTTAAATTCAATTAGACATGCTTGAATTACACAATACTACGCTTTTACTCAAAAATACGACTTGAGCATCATCATAATGAAGTAAAACACAACAAATTTCTGCTATTTCTTACAGGTGTTTTCCCTTCCAATAGAGCCTTGTTTTTATCTATAACTATAAGCTTAGATGATTAGAGCTGCACAAATTCAAGATGTCTCCGATTTGGTTGCGGTATTACACGCCAGTATTCGGTCTTGTATTCAAGATCATCAACGTAATGAAGCCAAAATTCAGGCATGGCTTGAAACGAAAAACTATGAAAATATTTTAATGCTGTTGCACTACAACAATTGTTGGGTCTATGTCCTACAGCATGTGGTGGTTGGCTTTATTATGATGAGTGATCGCGGGCAAATTTTACAACATGCGATTGCACCCGAAGTGCAACAGCGGGGTATTGGTCAAGCCTTGTTATTTGAAGCTATTGCTCATTTACGGGCTAAAAATGTATCGCAAATTAGTGTGTTTAGCACACAAACTGCGCTGATGTTTTATCAAAAATATGATTTTGAAATTCAACCACAAAAAATTAATTATGGGCATTTCACCCCCATGCTCAAACATCTTAATACAGAGCGATTAGAGCAATCTTGAGCACAACAATCTTACCGTTTTTACCCCATAAAAAAACCCGCTTTTATTTGAAAGCGGGTTCATCTGTATTGCAGCTACGTTTTACAAATGAATCTGATTTTATAAACGAACTAGCGCAATAATTTTTTCTGCCAATTCTTCAATGCTGTCTGCACTTAACTGCGCATCGGCACCGCTTTCTACATCACTAATCACCACAATGCCTGTTTCACGCAGTAACGCAACTTGCGTAGCATCTAACCCTGCTTTGGCAATTGCAACAATACCCTGCTGAATCAACAAACTTTCAATGGCCTGAGCCTGCGCTAAAATTTGACTTGAAACGCTGACTGCAGCAGGCTTCTGACCTAAACGTGCAGCACGATCTTCTGCAGTGACTGGCGCGCTGTGTGCAGACCATTCTACACAAGCTTCAACCATACCCGCACCAATGGTCACGTTATTAAGACGGTCAATGAAAATAAATGAACCTGTATAACGACTGTCTTGATAACGGTCGAACACGACCGGTGCATCAAATTCGATCGTTACATTAGCAATTGCATTCAGTTCAAGTTGTTCAACCTGCACCTGTTCCAAAGTATTTACATTGGTGCGGTAATGAATTGCGGTGACTTTCGCAGGCACAGTTTGCGTACCCACTTTTAAGTTATACAACTTACCAATCGATAAAGGCTGATCGGCCATCCACACCACTGTGGCATTTACAGCACGTGAAATTTCAGGACGTGCCTGATCTTCACGCACCAAAACATTACCACGTGAAATATCAATTTCATCATTTAAGGTCAGGGTAACGGCTTGTCCAGCAATGGCATGTTCTAGGTTACCATCAAAGGTCACAATCTCTTTCACGGTTGAGCTTTTGCCCGATGGTAAAGCCACAATGCGGTCACCAACATGAATATCGCCCAAAGCAATCGTGCCGCAGAAACCACGGAAGTCTAGGTTAGGACGGTTCACATATTGCACAGGGAAACGGAAATCATTGTGTGCAGTGTTACGGTTAATTTCTACCGACTCTAAGGTACCCATTAAGGTGTTGCCCGCATACCACGGCGTATGTTCCGATCTGTTCACCACGTTGTCGCCATTTAAGGCAGAAATAGGTGTAAAGATAATATTCGATGGTTTACGGCCACCCAATTGATTCACAAAATTGGCATATTCCGCCTGAATTTCATTAAAGCGTGCTTCTGAGTAATCCACTAAATCCATTTTATTAATGGCAACCACAATGTTGTGAATACCCAATAAACTAGAAATATAGGTATGACGACGGGTTTGGGTTTGCACACCATAACGCGCATCAATCAGAATAATCGCCAAATCACAGGTCGATGCACCTGTCGCCATGTTGCGAGTGTACTGCTCATGCCCTGGGGTATCGGCAATAATAAACTTACGTTTTTCAGTAGAGAAATAGCGGTAAGCGACATCAATGGTAATGCCCTGCTCACGCTCAGCTTGCAAGCCATCGACCAGTAAGGCCAAGTCAGGAGCATCGCCCGTGGTACCGACTTTTTTTGAGTCGCGGGTTACCGCTTGTAATTGATCTTCATAAATCAATTTTGAGTCGTACAACAAACGACCAATTAAGGTCGATTTACCATCATCTACATTACCGCAAGTTAAAAAGCGCAGTAGATCTTTGTTTTCGTGTTGTTTTAAGTACGCCAAAATGTCTTGGCTAATTAAATTCGATTGATGAGACATTGCTCAAAGCTCCACATATTCTTTAGAAACCAGTTTTTCATCCCGCTTAATCCTCCTGCTATGAAAGGAGGATTTTTGAAGGGAGATGAATTAGAAGTAGCCTTCCTGTTTTTTCTTTTCCATCGAGCCAGCTTCATCGTGGTCAATCATACGACCCTGACGTTCTGAACTGGTTGCCAATAGCATTTCCTGAATAATTTCAGGCAAGGTATTTGCTGCTGATTCGACTGCACCCGTAAGTGGATAACAGCCCAGAGTACGGAAACGTACCGATTTCATTTGTGGAACTTCACCTTCAAGTAAAGGCATACGTTCATCATCAACCATAATTAAAGTACCGCTACGCTCAACCACAGGACGTTCTGCAGCCAAGTACAATGGCACCAAAGGAATGCTTTCTAGGTAAATATATTGCCAGATGTCTAATTCAGTCCAGTTAGACAATGGGAACACACGAATGCTCTCGCCTTTGTTGACTTTACCGTTATACAAATTCCATAGCTCAGGACGCTGGTTTTTAGGGTCCCAGCGATGTTTGGCATCACGGAATGAATAAACACGCTCTTTGGCACGTGATTTTTCTTCATCACGACGTGCACCACCAAAAGCGGCATCAAAACCATATTTATCCAACGCCTGTTTTAAGCCTTGGGTTTTCATAATATCGGTATATTTAGAACTGCCATGATCGAATGGGTTGATGTTGGCATCTACCCCTTCTTGGTTTTGATGGACAATTAAATCAAAACCGTGCTGTTTTGCCATGTTGTCACGGAAAGTGATCATGTCTTTGAATTTCCAGCCTGTATCGACATGCAACAGTGGAAATGGGAGTTTTGCAGGGTAGAACGCTTTTAAAGCCAAATGCAGCATTACCGCAGAATCTTTACCAATCGAATACAGCATGACTGGATTTTCAAATTCAGCTGCAACCTCACGGATAATATGAATACTCTCAGCTTCAAGCTGTTTAAGATGAGTAAGTCGTTCCTGATTTATTGACATTGATCACACCGGATATACTTAAACTTGTGTCCAAATAACACAGATAAAATTTGATCTTGATTATAGTGATTTAGTTATGCTAACTATTGCTTGTTTTATTATATTTATATGCAAAAAGCTCATATAAAAGAAAACCAATAAGCAGTATAAGTTTTATTTAATCAGTGATCTATTCTTTTATGGCGACAAATTTTAATGCCAGTGAAATGAATTAACACGGTCAATTTTATACTTTTTAGCCTCGCTTTTTCCAATAAGTTAATAGATTATTCATCTAATCTAATGCTTCTACCCCGCTCAAAAAATGCTTAAAGTAAAGCCATATTTTTAGTTTTAAGATTCTCCCATGTCACATATTGAAACCATTATACCCAAACTTGAACAGGCAAAATTGGCTGGTTTTTTCTATCAGCACAGCCCTGAGCTTTTGGTTTTTCAAGAACCACTGAATGATGATGGCTCCATGCTCAACGTGTTTGTGCAACACGAACTCAGTGCAGATCAAATTGGCCTACAATTTGGTTTGCGTTGCCATGCAGATAAACTTTCCTTTTTATTGGGCATCACGCACAGCAACCAAGATCGCAGTTATGAAATTGGTGCAGGTAATTTAAAGGCCGACCAAAAAGCCTTTAACCTGATCTATGCTTTTTATAATTACCCTAAAGGGTTTTATTTGGTGGAAATGCCTTTAAATGCAACCACAGCAGAACTATACCAAGCCATTGAAACGCAATTATTTACGCAGCAGCAACTCGACTTTTTAAACACAGCCATGAAAATCAACCCCATGGGCGAACAAGTGGCTTGGATGAAAGCGCATATTTTGCAACAAGCTTTAGACATGAAAGTACGGATTCAGACGGCACTATTATAAGCCTCTTCACTTTAAAATTCTGCACATCACTCACAGTACACCAAGACCGCCCTGAACAGGTTGGTTGATTAAACTCGGAATTAATGTATACTGTGCATATACACAATACACTTGGATACTAAGGCTTGATTAAGAGTTTTAAACATAAAGGTCTTCAGGCTTTTTTCCAAACTGGTTCAACAGCAGGTATTCAAGCAGCGCATTCTACAAAATTACGTTTAATACTTGCAGCATTACATGCTGCATCTACAGTGAATGATTTGCGCACCCCACCCAATTGGCGTTTACATAAATTGAGTGGGAATCTACAAGATCAGTGGTCACTAACAGTAAATGGTAATTGGCGAGTAATTTTTAAATTTGAAGATGGTGATGTCTACATCGTAGATTATTTGGATTATCACTAAGCTTCTAGCGCAGGAGTACAAAGATGAATATGATGTTTAATGCACCTCATCCAGGTGAAATGTTACGCGAATATATTGGTGAAACTTCTGTGACTGAGGTGGCTCAAGCACTTGGAGTGACGCGTGCAAACCTATCTCGTATTTTGAATGGTCATACTGGAATTTCTGCAGATATGGCCCTTCGTTTAAGTGAAGCTTTAGAAACCTCACCAGAGTTTTGGCTGAATTTACAAATGCAGCATGATTTATGGCTTGCAAGCCAACGTCAACGCCCTACGATTAAAAAATTGGTGGCAAGCGCTTAATTATTAAGTTGTAATCAAAAAATAACCTGCTTTTCAGCAGGTTATTTTTTATCTGGACAAGAACACTCTAAGACTTAGTTTTTATGACGCATGTGCGGGAATAAAATCACATCACGAATACTGGCAGCGTTGGCAAACAACATAACCAAACGGTCAATCCCGATCCCTTCACCCGCTGTTGGTGGTAAGCCGTATTCCAATGCTTCAACGAAGTCTGCATCGTAGTGCATTGCTTCATCATCACCAGCGTCTTTTTCTGCAACCTGTGCTTGGAAACGCTCAGCTTGGTCAATCGGGTCATTTAACTCAGAAAAACCATTTGCCAATTCACGACCACCAATGAAGAACTCAAAACGGTCGGTAATGTGTGGATTATCATCATTACGACGTGCCAAAGGCGAAGTTTCTGCAGGATATTCAGTAATGAAAGTCGGCTGACGTAATTGTGTTTCCACCGTTTCTTCAAACACGATGGTTTGCAATTTGCCCAAACCAAAACCTGGTTTCACTTGCTCTTTTAATTCTTCCTGCACAAATTTTGCCAAGAATTCACGGTCATTAACATTGTCTGGCGTAAACTGTGGGTTATGCTCAAGAATGGCATCAAACATAGAAATTTTCTTGAATGGACCTTTGAAGCTATACACTTCTTCGCCATACGGCACATCTGTAGTACCCAAAATATCCAAAGCTAACTTTTCGAGCATTTGTTCAGTCAATGCCATCAAGTCTTTATAGTCAGCATAAGCTTGATAGAATTCAATCATGGTAAATTCAGGGTTATGACGCGTAGACACCCCTTCATTACGGAAGTTACGGTTAATTTCAAACACACGCTCAAAGCCACCAACCACTAAACGCTTTAAATATAGCTCAGGTGCAATACGCAAGAATAATGGCATATCTAAAGCATTATGATGCGTTTCAAATGGACGTGCCGATGCACCACCTGGAATCACATGCATCATTGGCGTTTCAACTTCCATAAAACGCTGTTCGGTTAAAAATGCACGAATACCCGAAACCACTTTGGCACGAATTTCAAAAGTCTTACGTGTATCTTCATTCACGATCAAGTCTAAATAACGCTTACGGTATTTTGCTTCGGTATCGCTTAGACCGTGGTATTTGTCTGGTAGTGGGCGTAATGATTTGGTGAGCAATTCAAAATGTTCGATATGAACATATAAATCACCTTTACCTGAACGACCAATATAGCCTTTGACTGCAATAATATCGCCAAGGTCTAAACTTTTAATAGTCTCTAAGGTTTCAGCACTGAGTTCTTTACGTGCCACATACAACTGAATACGTCCAGTCATGTCCTGAATCACGATGAATGAACCACGGTTCAACATCACACGACCCGCTACAGACACATAAACTTTTTCACCTGCTTCAATTTCTTCTTTAGAAATTTCTGCAAATTGGGCCTGTAAGTCTTCTGCATAATGTTCGCGCTTGAATGTATTTGGCCAAGGACTAGTACCCTTCGCCTGCGCTTGTTCTTGAATTTGCTTTAACTTGGCATGACGCTGCGCAATTAAATCGTTTTCGGAAATAATGGGTTCAGAAGTCGATTGAGCGTTATGTTGCGTCATCTCTGCCTCGAATAATTACTAAAAAAAGAAGTTCAATAGAATAGCAGATTTAGACACGATTTCGTATGCCTTCTCTAACTCGGTCTATATATTTTTTTAATTGCCCCTTGCTTTTATAGCTTTTTGTTGACTTAGACCAAAAGCTAACTTCTTTCTTTGCCCGAGCGCACTACAATATTGATCAGAAAATAGATGAAAAAGATCGTTTTTGGTCGCTATTTTTAGTTTCAGCCAAACCGAGTTAAAAATCACGATCTGTACTATGAAATCTGTTCTATGAAAATAATCGACTATGTGAATCTGGCAATGAATACATGTGCTTTAAAAGTCTTGTTTTTACATGGGTTAGATTCCTCTCGGGAATCGACTAAATTCCATGCCATTGATGCAGAGCAAAAATTTTGCATCAACGTCGATTATCGCAACCTGAATTATCAAACAGTGGCAGATTTTTACCACAACATCATCCAAAAAATTAAACCTGAAATTCTGGTTGGGCATAGTTTAGGGGGCTACTGGGCACTCAAAATGTCCTTGTTCCATCACATCCCTTGCGTGGTGGCTAATCCAAGTTTAGCGCCAAGCTTTCGTGATGATTACCCTGCTATTTCCGATGCAGATTTACAACACGATATTCCACAAGTCGCCTATTTGGAATTGGGCGATGAAATTCTGGATATGCACGCAGCACAAGAATTTTTAGAAAACTATATGCAGACCTCTACCTTCGAGTCAGGGCATCATCGTTTATTGCATCCAGAAAATATCAACCCTTGTATTCAACAAATTGAGCAAGCTTATTTGGGCAAATAGTTTTTCCATAAACTTTTTCTAGCCATTGATTCCATAAAAAAAGCCTGATCACCTTATTGGATCAGGCTTTTTTCTGTCATTTTAAGTACAGTATGACTTAAAAAAACGCAGCGATGCTTATTTCTATTAAGCCACAGCTTGCTCTGGCTTAGATTTATTGTCTAATACAGACCAAATCTCTAAACCTAAATCTTTATGCAAATCTGGTAAATCTAGGAAAATGCTTGCACCCAAAACTTGATGCTTACATTTTTCTGCCAATTGTTTTACTGCTTTTAAAGTACCGCCAGTCGCCAATACGTCATCTACAATAATCACTTTTTGTGATTTTACATCGGCAGCCATTTCTAAACGGTCTAAACCGTATTCTAAGCTATAACCTACACCTACCACTGGAGGCGGCAATTTACCCGCTTTACGCACAAGTACTAAACCTTTACCCGTACGTTGTGCCAACAAACTTGCCAACACAAAACCACGTGCTTCAACTGCAATAAAGCTTTCAACTTCGGCCAATTGTTCTGCAGGAATACTGGCAATCAACGCATCTGTTAATGAATCCAAATTATTCATAAACAACGGCGTTAAATCATAAAAATCAATGCCTGGTTTTGGGAAATGAGGAACAGTACGAATATGCGACCACAAAAAAGTAGACAAATTGCTCATGGAAGATCAGAAATGTGACTAAAGAATGGTTGAATTTTAACGTTTATTTTCAATTAAGGCTAGTGATCAAATCGGCAAGATAAGCACTCACCGCACCAAACAAAGAAACAAATTATTGATTTTATTAAATATAATTATTTATCAAAATTTAAATATACAAAAATTCCATCATAAAATATCAAAATCATGCTTATTATTCTGTACGACCAAGGTCTTAAATAACCATAAAACTCCCAATAAGATGAATTTTCCACGATAAAACCACCTGATTTATTGTAGAAAATAGGGCAAGGCAGGCTTTTTCAGTCGAGTTTTGTCCTCAGCTGCTATTCAATCTGCTGAGCAGCACATTAAAATCGCTTATTTACTTTACTTTAGCCGTATAACTGCGTAAAAATTTAATCAAATAGATATACTAAAAGTCATATCATGTATCTGGTCGTAGATAAGTTTTTGCTGATCTAGAAATTTAAAGATCGGTTTATGGAGAATTAAATGAAAAAATATCAATGCATCGTTTGTGGATGGATTTATGACGAAGCAGAAGGCTGGCCTCAAGACGGTATTGTGGCAGGTACATTGTGGGAAGATATCCCTGATGACTGGACTTGCCCAGACTGCGGCGTTTCAAAAGCTGACTTTGAAATGATTGAAGTTTAAGACCATTAAAAGACCATGCCGCATGGTCTTTTTTTAACGCCTATTTCTATGCCCTAATTTGGAGTACACCCTATGCATCCTATCGTTATTATTGGTTCAGGCATGGCAGGTTATACTGTTGCTCGCGAATTCCGTAAACTCAATACAGAACATGAATTACTCATGATCTGCGCAGACGATGCCACCAACTATGCGAAACCAACCTTGTCTAATGCTTTGGCAGGCAATAAAGCACCTGCACAAATTGCCTTGGGCGATGCAGAGAAAATGGCAAGCCAACTCAATATGCGCATTGCAACGCAGACTTGGGTAAAAGCGATTGATGCAGAAGCACATGTACTCGAAATTGAAAAAGATGGTGTAAGCAGCCGTCAGCCTTATTCCAAACTGATTTTAGCAGTGGGCGCTAACCCTGTACGTTTAGCCATTGCAGGTGATGGCAGCGATGACATTCATGTTGTAAATAACTTAAGTGATTACACAGCATTCCGCCAACAGCTCGAACAACGCCAAGACAAACGTGTCGTGATTTTAGGCGCAGGCTTAATTGGCTGTGAATTTGCCAACGACTTACAGCAAACAGGTCATCAAGTCACGGTGATTGACCTTGCGCCCCAACCTCTTGGGCGTTTACTACCTGATTATGTTGCCAGCGCATTTAAACAAAATTTAGAAGAAACAGGCATTCACTTTGTACTTGGCACAACTGTTGAAAAAGTTTCAAAAATTAAAAATGACGACTATTTAGTGACGATTACCAGCGGTCAATCTTTAATTGCCGATGTCGTTCTGTCTGCAATTGGCTTACAACCGAATATTGCACTGGCAAAAACTGCAGGCATTGAAACCAGCCGTGGTGTATTGACCAATGCACAACTCGAAACCAGCCAAGCTGATATCTATGCAGTGGGTGACTGTGCCGAAGTGAATGGAATTCTTTTGCCATATGTAATGCCAATTATGCAGCAGGCACGTGCCTTAGCTAAAACCTTAAATGGTGAAACCACACAGGTGCACTACCCTGCCATGCCTGTTGCGGTTAAAACACCAGCTGCACCACTCACTGTTTTACCTGCACCACTTGGGGTAGATGTGAACTGGCATACTGAAGAGTTTGATGATGGCATGATTGCTAGAGCTTATGACCAAACTGACACCCTGCGTGGCTTTGTACTTTTAGGAGCAACTGCGGCTAAACAACGCTTGAGTTTGACTAAATTAGTGCCAGACTTATTGCCAATAACAGAATAAAATAATAATAAGGGCAAGGCTTCGGCTTTGCCTTGAATGAGGACAACAACATGAATAGCGCACTTCAGTTTAATACTTCGCCTTATACGGCATTTATGCACGAAACCAAGGTCGATTTAGGCAATGGAATTGAGCTGCATGTCGAAATTGGCGGTAAGACTGAAGATCCTCCAATTTTACTGATCATGGGGCTGGGTGCGCAAATGTTGTATTGGCCCGATTTCTTCTGTAAATCTTTAATTGATCAGGGTTATCGGGTGATCCGCTATGACAACCGGGATATTGGTTTGTCGTCAAAAATTCGCCATAAAGGCCCACGCCTAAATACCTATAAAATGATGGGGCGTTTTAGCTTAGGACTACAAAACCAAGGCGCGCCTTATAATTTATATGACATGGCGGAAGATGCAGCGCTACTTTTAGAGCGCTTGGGCATTGAAAAGACTGATGTCATCGGTGCTTCAATGGGCGGCATGATTGCGCAAATCCTTGCAGCAAAATATTCAGATAAAGTAAATAATTTAGGCTTATTATTTACTAGCAACAATCAGCCTTTTTTACCACCACCATTTCCTAAACAACTGTTCAGTCTGTTAGAAAGACCAAAATCGCAGGATGAAAATGGTATTGTTGATCATAGTTTAAAACTATTTAAGGTGATAGGCTCACCTGGCTACGTGAACCAACTCGAAGCCATGCAAACCGCACGTAAATTATATCAACGAAGTTATTATCCAGCGGGTGTACTTCAACAGTTTTTAGCAATATTATGTACAGGCTCGTTGCTACAACTGGACAAACAAATTCAGCACCCTACCCTTGTGGTACATGGTTCGCAGGATCGTTTGCTCCCACCAGGGCATGGTAAAGCTGTTGCGAAAGCGATTCCGGGCGCTAAGTTTGAGTTAATTAAAGGAATGGGGCATGATATTCCCCCACACTTTATTCCTCATCTTAGTGGACTGTTTGCTCACCACTTTAAATCATAATCATTAGGACACTATGGCTGCATTACCATCTTTAAGACAGCTGTCATACCTCGTTACACTGTCTGAAACGTTACATTTCACAGAAGCGGCTCGCCGTTCTTTTGTAACTCAGTCGACTTTGTCGGGCGGGATCATGGAACTAGAGCGCCTTCTTGGCGGCGTTTTAGTTGAACGTGATCGACAGAATGTACGTTTAACCCCATTGGGTGAACAAGTCGTAGCACGCGCCCGTGTTCTGCTCGCAGATGCACAGGACTTAATGCGTTTAAGCCGTGAAATGAGTGAACCCCTCACGGGTGATTTACACCTCGGTGTAATTCCAACCATTGCTCCGTTCATTTTGGCGCAGTTGTTAGATGAAGTGCATAAACAACTGCCTAAAATTCAGCTACATTTGCACGAAGCTCAAAGCGAGAAAATTGTCGAAAAACTGGAACATGGCAATTTAGATATGGTGGTGTTAGCACTACCATTCGATACGCGTGGTTTAAAAGTCGCTGAAATTTCGAAAGAAGACTTATTCTTGGTTTATCACAAGGGTGACCAAAAATCAGCTCAGGCCAATTCTTTAGATGATCTGGATTTATCACGCCTCATGTTGCTTGAAGAAGGCCATTGCTTACGTGACCACACTTTAAGTGCCTGCCCAATTGGTGAGCGCAAAAATGATCACCGTTTAAAAGCCAGCTCTTTACCAACCTTGGTTGAAATGGTATCTGCAAATTTAGGTTTTACCCTATTGCCTGAAATTGCAATTCATAATGCCATGATTAAATCGAATCCAGATTTACAAATCAAAAGCATTGAAGCCGCACCAAGCCGTACTTTAGCTTTGGTAACACGTAAAAGCACACCGTTACACAGTGAGTTTGACGTTTTGCTACAAATTTTACAAAAGATCACTCAAACTACAGTATAAAAATGCTGTTGTAATCAAGGAGCCTAAACGGCTCCTTTTTTTATTCTTCGTTATAATACCTATCAAACACCAATCCTTTTTATGGATTTAAGTGATTTAAAAATATAAATAAAATAAAAAATTGCTGTTTTATTGATTTTTGCATATTTAGGTGCAAATCTTTAAAAGGAATCCTATTATTGTTACACAACTCACATAATTACAATATTTAGAAAAACATACGCAACAACAATTATTTATATTTACCTTTTTTGCTAAAAATCACTATATTCAAGGATATTCAGACTCCCTAATATTTTGCAAAATAGCGTTAATTAAGAATCAAGATTTTTTCATTGAGCAAAACAGGAGTACTTGCAATGATTCATAGAGATCTGATTTTGCCTGTGCCTGTTTTACTGATTGATCATTCCGTCGAGCAGTTAAACGACTTAAGCGATATTTTACTGAATTTTGGCTACCCAGAAGAATTACTGTTAAGCAGTACTTCTTTACAGCATGCAACTCTCATGGTGCAGCATCACTTACCCAATATTGTGTTTATTAATCTGCAAGATTGGTCAAAAGCAGATATTGAGTTTATTCAAAACTTAAAACACTTTCGTAAAGACACATTAGTGGTTGCCGTATTACCCTCGAATATGCCCAAACAATTGTTACAGGCGATTCACTTAGGTATTTCTGCCTATGTCTTTTGTGATCAGAGTTTTGCAGAAATGCAAATGCAGATTCGTACCATCTTACGGGGCGGCTCTCCGCTTGATCGCACCCTTGCAAATGAAATCTTAGCATGCGAACAGCACATCATTTCTCTGGGTCATTCCCTAGCACTGTCTAAAACTGAGTATGATATTTTAGCGCTTTCTGGTCAGGGTATGCCCTCACAACAAGTGGCAGAAAATTTAAATGCCTCAGAACAATTAGTGCATGGTTACGTCAAAAGCATTTATCGCAAAATCATGAACGTGGATGATGCCACTTGCTGTTTTGCTTAAACTTATATTTGAAATGTAGATCAATTTACTAGAGCCAATAAAAATAATTTCAGATCAAAAAAGAGCGATGTTCAACATCGCTCTTTTTACAGATTTTGATTTAAAGTTTTGAATTAAACAATACTGTCAGTGAGTAAGCGCTGCGCATTGTGAGGCGTTTCACCTTCTGCAGGTTGAGCACGCACCCAAGTACCATCGCCTTGTAATAACCATGCCTGTTGATTATCCTGCATATAGGTCAGCAAACCTTGTTCATAAATACGCTTTTTCAATGCAGGATCTTCTATCGGGAAACATGCTTCGACACGGTTAAAGAGGTTGCGATCCATCCAGTCCGCACTTGAGCAATAAATACGTGGATTACCATTATTTGAGAAATAATATACACGGGTATGTTCAAGGAAGCGTCCCACAATTGAACGCACACGAATATTTTCAGAAAGCCCTGGTAAACCTGGACGCAAACAGCAAATTGAACGAATAATTAAATCAATCTGCACACCCGCCTGAGACGCTTCGTATAACTTATTGATCAGTTGCATTTCGGTCAATGCATTCACTTTCACAATAATCTGTGCAGGTTTGCCCGCTTTGGCGTTGGCAATTTCTTCATCAATATAATTGACCAATTGTGCATGCAGGGTAAATGGTGCGTGCAATAACTTTTTCAGTTTTGCCATTTTGCCCATGCCTGTCAGCTCTTGGAAAATACGATGCACATCTTCACACAGCTCTTTGTCTGTGGTCAGTAAGCCATAGTCTGTATAGATACGCGCATTGCCTGCATGGTAGTTACCTGTGCCTAAATGCACATAACGCACCAATTTGTTGTTTTCACGGCGCACCACCAAAATCATTTTGGCGTGAGTCTTATAGCCCACAATGCCATATACCACAACAGCACCCGCTTCTTGGAGTACATTGGCCACAGCAATGTTAGATTCCTCATCAAAACGTGCACGTAACTCAATCACCGCAGTAACCTCTTTACCATTACGTGCAGCTTCTGCAAGGACTTGCACAATTTCTGAGTCTGCTCCACTACGGTATAAGGTTTGTTTGATCGCTAGTACTTGAGGGTCACGTGCGGCTTCACGCAGCAAGTTAATCACTGGTGCAAAAGATTCAAACGGATGATGTAGCAGGATGTCCTGTTTTTGCATTGCTGAAAAAATATTTTCAGACTTTTTTAGCACCTTTGGAATGGCAGGTGTATGTGAATCATAACGTAAATGTGGGCGTTTAAAATTAGACAGTAAACGTGCCAAATTCACTGGGCCATCGACCTTATAGAGTTGCTCTTCTTCAAGATCGAATTCATTCAGCAAGTATTCGTAAATTGGTTTCGGGCAGTTGTGTGTGACTTCCAAACGCACCGCACGACCAAAACGACGTGAGTTCAATTCACCTTTTAAAGCTTTGGCCAAGTCTTCAACATCTTCATTTAAAGCCAAATCTGCATTACGTGTCACACGGAACTGATAGCAACCTGTTGCTGTCATACCCGGGAACAAGTCTGACACATGTTCATGAATGATCGCAGAAAGCATCACGTGATGCTCTTTACCGCCTGTAAGTTCATCTGGCAAGCGTACAACACGTGGTAATGAACGTGGCGCAGGCACAACCGCTAAATCAATTTGACGACCAAACGCATCTTTCCCTTCAAGCGTCACAATAAAGTTCAGGCTTTTATTGACCAAACGTGGGAATGGGTGGGCTGGGTCTAGGCTAATTGGAGTCAGTACAGGCGCAACTTGTTCTTGGAAATATTTTTTCACCCAAGCCGATTGTGCTGGGGTTAACTCACCACGACGCAAGAAACAAATATCTTCTTCACGTAATTTTGGCAAAATTTCCTGATTTAAAATACGGTACTGGTGCTCAATGGCAGCATGTGCGGTTTTAGAAATTTGATCTAACACCTGCTTTGGTGTTAAACCATCTGGACTACGGCTTTCATTGCCCAAATCCAATTGTTCCATGACCCCAGCTACACGAATTTCAAAGAATTCATCTAGGTTGCGCGAAAAAATCAACAGGAAGTTCATGCGCTCCAGTAATGGATGCAATGGATCTACAGCTTGCTCAAGCACACGCAAATGGAAGTCTAAAATAGAAAGTTCGCGGTTAATGTAGCGATCATTATATGTATATTCTGTTTGCGCAGGAGTCGCGCCAGTTGCCGTATTCATACCCACCTATGCTTTTATAAAATGTTTGGCATTGCTACAAGTATGCTTCAATTTTGTGACATTTTCATAAAAAAAGCCTAAAAAATTAGGCTTTATAGATATTTTCACTGTCCCGTCCTGAAATAAGTTTACACCTTAAGAGACTTATTTTATGGAACATAAACGAGAACAACGAGTTAAACG
>NZ_JAAZQY010000038.1:0-21645 GCF_012371315.1 Acinetobacter sp. A1 | reverse complement strand
TCCCCACTTGTTTTTAAGTGGGGACTAAATTAAGGCTTATAGGATGAATTCATAAGGTGTGTTCAGCGGACGCTTACGTAGAAATTAGCTGATTTTCTTGAAGATAAAGTCGTTAATTTTATGGCCCGCGTCAATTCCACGACGTTCAAATTTGGTTTGTGGACGCCATTCAGGGCGAGGGTAGCTATTGCCTTTACCTGCCAAGTTTTCTAAACGTGGGCGATTGTCCAATACATCTAGCATCCATTCAGCATATGGTTCCCAGTCAGTTGCTGCATGGAATGTACCGCCTAGCGCTAGTTTTTGTTCGACCAATTCCATACGTTCATGGGCAACAAAACGGCGTTTGAAGTGACGTTTTTTCTGCCATGGATCAGGGAAGTAGAGTTGAACAGTATCAATGCTGTTGTCTGGCATTTCACGAAGGACTTGAATGGCATCTGCATCTAAGACACGTAAGTTGCTTAAACCCGCTGTGCCTGCTTCATAAACGCACTGTGCAATCCCTGGAATATGGACTTCAATACCGACAAAGTTACGCTCAGGATTGGCTTGAGCCATCAGTACCAAAGAACGCCCCATACCAAAACCAATTTCTACTGTCAGTGGGCGTTCAGGGTGTTCAAAGTGCTGACGTAAATCGCCAACAGGGTATTCCAAAATTAAGTGACCGTATTGTTCCAAGGCACTACGCTGTGACGTATTCAATGGTGATGAACGGCGCATGAACGTTACAATTTCACGATGCTCGTTGAGGTTGTCCAGCTCGACAACGTGCTGGTCTAATTGATCGTTCGACATAATTCTGGCAAATCTAATAAATTCGAATGCGGTATTTTAAGTCCTGAGCCATTGAAGTCAAATTTTTTCGCTGATTTTCCGCAGTGAGCCTTATTTTGTAAATACATCGGATTTATCTTGCATACAAAAATGCTGAATCATCAAGATTCAGCATTAAATTAATTGGCATCCAAACTGTTAAGTAATTATGAATGAGCACTGTATTGATCAATTAAAGTATGACTGGCTTCATTCAAACCAATAATATGCACTTTAATCTGTTGATCTTTAAATTTTTTCACCACGGTATTGAGCATATTTACCGAAGTAATATCCCAAATATGGGCATGGGTTAAATCAATGGTGACATTGCTGATGTCTTCTGAAAAATCAAAAAACTGATAAAACTTTTCAGAACTGCTAAAGAAAATTTGCCCTGAAATAACATATTGGCGGGTATGTTCACCCAATAAAAATGAGCTGACTTTAACTTCGCTTTCCAGTTTATTGACCAAAAACAATGCCGAAAGCAACACGCCAATAAAAACACCTAAAGCAAGATTATGGGTGGCTAAGACTACAATCACCACGGCCAGCATAACAATATTGCTTTGTTTTGGATGTTTCTTAAAGTTGCGGATGGAATCCCAGTTAAAGGTGGTAAATGACACCATAATCATGATTGCAACCAAGGCTGCCATAGGAATATAAGCCAGCCAGTCTTTTAAAAACACCACTAAACATAGTAAAAATACACCAGCAGTCAGTGTGGAAAGGCGTGTACGTGCGCCAGAGCTGACGTTAATAATCGATTGTCCAATCATGGCACAGCCTGCCATTCCGCCCATAAAGCCACTTACTATATTGGCATAGCCTTGACCACGACATTCCTGATGTCGGTCACCTTCTGTGCCTGTGGCTTCATTTACAATGGTGGTGGTCATCATGGTTTCTAATAAACCCACCGTAGCTAAAGTAATGGCATAAGGAAAAATAATTGATAAAGTTTCAAAATTGAGAGGAATATCTGGTATTAAAAATATAGGTAAGGTATCTGGAAATTGTCCCAAATCATTTACGGTTCGCATATCTGTACCAAGCAATAATGCAACAACACTTAGCACAATAATGCAGACCAAAGGTGAGGGGATGCTTTTACCAATTTTAGGGATATACGGAAACAGATACACGACCGCTAAACCCAAACCTACAAATAAATAGCCTAAGCTATCCATTTGTGATAATTCAGGCAGTTGTGCCACAAAAATTAAAATTGCCAGCGCATTTACAAAGCCATATACCACCGACTGTGATACAAAACGCATGAGTTTAGCGACTTTGAAGTAACCTGCGATTACCTGAATAATGCCTGTGAGTACTGTCGCAGCCAGTAAATATTGCAGGCCGTGCTCTTTTACCAAGGTAATCATCAGCAATGCCATTGCCCCTGTTGCTGCAGAAATCATGGCAGTACGACCACCAAAGAAAGCAATCGTAACCGCAATACAAAATGAGGCATATAAACCGACTTGTGGGTCGACACCTGCAATTGCAGAAAAAGCAATTGATTCAGGAATCAGCGCCAAGCCAACCACTAATCCTGCCAATACATCGGTACGGATATTGGAAAACCATTCTTCTTTTTTCAGGCTAATCACAATCAAAATTTCATGAAACTTTAAAGGGCTGTATGTTAAAACATCTTTAGATAAAAAAGCAGGTTAAACAGACTTGAAAAAGCCTTTCGTTTGCAGGATAGTCAAAGCGTAAGAACTTTTAAAACATTTATGCTTTTTTGCAATTTATAGGTTCAATCACTTGCAAGTTGATGCCAAGCGATTTACAACAGAGATAGTTATATAACAAGGATCAAATATGAAGCTTTATTATTCACCTGGTGCAAGCTCTTTGGCAGCCCATATTATTTTAAATGAAGTCAATGTCGATTTTGATATAGAACGTGTGGATTTAAAAACCCATAAAACAGAAAAGGGTGTCGATTATTACGAAATTAATCCAAAGGGTTATGTGCCTGCTTTAGAAATTAACCCGGGTTTAATTTTGACTGAAAATGTTGCACTTTTACCATTTTTGGCGCAGCAAGACCCTAAGCAAGACTTAATTCCGCCATCAGGTTTGGGGCGTGCGAAAGTTTTAGAATGGTTAGGATATCTCAACTCAGAATTACATGATGCCTACGCAGTATTTTTTGGTGCGCCTTTAGATGCAGAAGCCAAAGAAAAAGCCTATGCAGAAATTGATCGTTTATTAACGTATATTGATCAAGCCATTGCGGCATCAGATCATGAGTATTTGGTAGATGATAACTTTGGCCCTGCCGATGCGTATTTATTTGTGATCACGAATTGGTCAAACTATATCGAGCATGATTTAACCCCATATAGCCATGTGGTAGAAATTCGCAATAAAGTGGCTGCACGTCAGTCTGTACAAATTGCGATGCGTGATGAAGGGTTAATTCCTTAATTGGTTTTTAAGCACCAAAATCACATAATAAAAAAGACGTTGGGTACTCACGCAACGTCTTTTTTGTTTGGCTTAAACAAACTATTTAAAGAAATAACCTGTTTCAGGTGAGCTGGCATTGGCCATACGTTTACGTGGCATACGGCCTGCTAAATAAGCTTCACGACCTGCTTCAACCGCTTTACGCATAGCAGAAGCCATCAATACAGGGTTTTGTGCAGCTGCAATTGCAGTATTCATGAGTACGCCATCACAGCCTAATTCCATGGCAATCGCCGCATCACTGGCTGTACCTACACCTGCATCCACCAATACTGGTACTTTGGCATTTTCTTTAATAATAGAAATGGTGTGCGGGTTTAAAATACCTAATCCAGAACCGATCAGGCTACCCAATGGCATAATGGCCACACAACCCATACTTTCCAGTTCTTGTGCCACAATCGGGTCGTCTGATGTGTAGACCATGATCTCAAAACCATCGTCAATCAGCGTACGTGCAGCTTTTAATGTTTCGGTGATATTTGGATAGAGGGTTTTTTCATCGCCCAATACTTCCAGTTTTACCAAGTTGTGACCATCGAGCAATTCACGCGCTAGCATACAAGTACGCACGGCACTGTTGGCATCGAAACAGCCTGCGGTGTTGGGCAAAATAGTGTATTTTTCAGGTGGAATCACTGAAAGTAAGTTGGGTTGATCAGGATGTTGCCCAATGTTTACACGACGAATGGCAACCGTGACAATTTCTGCGCCACTGGCTTGAATCGCCAAATCAGTTTCGGTTAAATCTTTATATTTTCCCGTACCCACCAACAAACGTGAATTAAAGGTACGTGAACCGATTTTAAATGTATCTTGCATGGGTGCTCCAGATTAGCCGCCACCAACGGCATGAATAATTTCAATGCGGTCTTCATCGCAAATAGGGGTTTCGGCAAGTTTGCTTTTGGCAATAATTTTCTCATTTTGCTCGACTGCAAAGCGTTTGCCTTCTAGGTCTAATGCTTGAATGAGTTGCAGCAGCGTTGTATGAGTGGTTTGTTGTGCTTCGCCATTCAGATAAATTTGCATGACAGAGAATCCATTTTAAAATTGCTAAAATACATACACTTTATTTGGCATATTTCATGGCTTGCCACGCTAAGCTTAGCCAGCCTGCAATCATGAGTGCGCCACCAATTGGGGTAATCATGCCCAAGCCACGGGCTAAATCCAATGCCATGATATACAGTGAACCGCAGAAAAATAAAATGCCGAGCTGAATGAGAATAAAACTGGCTTTAATAGGAAGTTGTGGAATCACTTTGGTCAATATGCCCAATGCTAAAAGTCCAAGGGCATGATAGAAAAAATAATCTGTTGCAGTTTGCCACCAAAGCAGTTGCGCTTCAGTTGCGCGGGCCTTTAAGCCATGTGCACCAAATGCACCGAGCATGACTGCTATAGCTAAATTCAGGGCAGAAATTGCAATCCACATACGCAAATTGACCTATTTAATTTTGCGCTTAACCTTAGCACATTTTTAGGGGCGGGAAAATCTGAGATTTGCCTGCCTGTATGTAGCTGTACCAATTAAAGACAATAAAAAAGGGCAGACTGCCCAATTTTATTTGATGCTTATTTTTCGCCTATAGCTCAAGCCATTTATGAAATGTAAAAAGACTTTAATCAGTTAGATGACATTGCCACTTTAATTTTTTCCATAGCATTTTTTTCAAGCTGACGAATTCGCTCTGCAGAAACATTATATTCTGCCGCCAATTCATGTAAGGTAGATTTATCATCATCCAACCAGCGACGTTGTAAAATATTACGTGAACGATCATCCAACTGTTCCATAGCTTCATGCAGAGCAGAGGTGCTTTGTTCTTCGTAATCTTCGTTTTCAACCAAACGTGCAGGGTCGTAACGGTTATCTTCTAAATACAGCGCAGGTGCAACATAGGTTGAACCTTCATCGTCATCATCACCTTGTGCTTCAAATGCAGCATCATAAGCGGTTAAACGACCTTCCATTTCCAAAACTTGTTCAGCGGTCACATTTAAATCATTGGCAATAGATTGCGCTTCTTCTAGCGTCAATTTTTTGCTGGATTTTTTGAGGCTACGCAAATTAAAGAATAATTTACGTTGCGCCTTGGTCGTGGCAATTTTGACAATACGCCAGTTACGAATTACATATTCGTGAATTTCAGCTTTAATCCAGTGCACGGCAAAGGACACTAAGCGTACACCCATATTAGGGTCAAAGCGTTTTACCGCTTTCATTAAGCCTAAGTTGCCTTCTTGAATTAAATCACCCTGTGGTAAACCATAACCCGCATAACTACGTGCAATATGCACAACAAAACGTAAATGTGACATGACCAACATTTTGGCTGCGTCTAAATCTTGATCGTAATAATAACGTTCGGCTAACTCTTTTTCTTGTTCAGCCGTTAAAATTGGAATTTGGTTAACAGTACTAATATAAGCCCCGAGATTTACACCTGGTGCAGATAATGACAGGGGCATCAACTGATTGCTGCTGTCACTCATGAGATCTCCTTATAGGATTGGGTGGGTAAAATAACCGATGTCTTTATCTTAATGCCAATATTCTACTTAAATAAGGAAAATTGGTGTAGATATGTAAATCTTTATACGATAAAGGGCTAGGTATAATGGTGTTAAAATGGATGCACAATCAATAAGATTGACTAATCACGTAGCATTTGGCTTGGCAACATGAATCACATAATGAAACTCGTTTGCCGAAATTTGACTGGCTGTACACTGGTATTGATGCAACTGACAATAACGTGTGACATCCTGCTGGCTATGTGGGTCAGAAGACTTAAGTAAAAATAGAACAGCATCTGAATTTTTAAGTGCACGTTTCAACATCAGTAAGGGCATTGGACAGGGTTGTCCCATAGCATCAATTACAGTGGTGGGGGGTACAGAATCACACAGCATTGCGGTATAAATTCGCCTTAAAAAACAGAACGATCATACTAGCAAACTTGGCAGGAAATCCCAAATAAATTTCATCTGAAATAGAATGTTAGTCAATGTTTGGAGTGTAAATAAAATAAGGAGATTTTAGTGCATTATTTTATGCAACATTTTTGACATATTTGACCGATCAAAATAGTGCTAAGTCACTTATCAGAAATAAAATTTTCCCAACTGTTCAAATCATTTCAATCTGAACAAGATAAATCAAAAAAAATCTATTAATTGTCATAAACCCGTGTTAAGCTCGATGCGTATTTAGGATTTTAGATAGACAATTGTTGTTTGTCGCCCTATTACAAATGGATGTAACCGGGATTTTGTTAATAGTTATACAGAATGATTACAAGCTTAGAAATAAAAATATTTTTAAACTTTGTTTGCTCTGCTGTTTGCAACACCGGGTGGTCCTTCTTTTTAATCAATGAGGATTAACTTATGACAGCTCGTGAACAAGGCGTAGTTAAATGGTTCAACGACACTAAAGGTTTTGGCTTTATTCAACGCAATGGCGGTGACGACGTATTCGTTCACTTCCGTGCGATTCAAGGTGAAGGCCACCGTTCACTTCGTGACGGTCAACGTGTTGAATTCAGCGTAGTTAAAGGCCAAAAAGGCTTCCAAGCTGAAGAAGTACAGCCACTAGACTAATCACTCGATTATTCTAAAAAAGACGCTCCAATACTGATTGGGGCGTTTTTTGTTTGTATTTCTGTTTATAATAGGTCAGTTTTTTGTCAGAAAAAGTTCGAGCGCATATTTATGTCATCTGGTTTTGAAACCTTAAATTTACATCCGCAATTGAAACAGGCTATTGATGCTTTAGGTTTCAAGGAAATGACGCCTATTCAACAAAAGGTTTTAAAATTTACTTTGGCTGGACATGATGCCATTGGTCGCGCGCAAACAGGTACAGGAAAAACAGCTGCCTTTTTAATTAGCGTCATTAACGATTTATTAAATAACCCAATTCAGACTCAGCGCTACCGTGGTGAGCCTAGAGCTTTAATTTTAGCCCCTACGCGCGAATTGGCTTTGCAAATTGAAAGTGATGCAAAAGAATTAACAAAATTTACCAATTTAAATGTGGTGACTTTGTTGGGCGGTGTGGATTTTGATAAGCAAAAAGCACAGCTCGATAAAAACTTTGTTGACATTATTGTGGCAACACCAGGACGTTTGATTGATTTTGTAGAACAAAAAGAAGTCTGGCTAGATCAGATTGAGTTTTTAGTGATTGATGAAGCTGACCGTTTGTTAGACATGGGCTTTATTCCATCAGTTAAGCGGATTGTGCGTTATTCACCACGTAAGGAACAGCGTCAGACTTTAATGTTCTCTGCGACCTTTAGCTATGACGTGTTGAACTTGGCTCAACAGTGGTTATTTGAACCTGTTACAGTCGAAATTGAGCCTGAAAAGAAAACCAATGCCGATGTAGAGCAACGTGTTTATATGGTCGCAAAAACCGATAAATACAAATTGCTCGAAGATATTTTGCGTGACGAGCCAATTGAAAAAGTTATGATATTTGCCAACCGTCGTGATCAGGTGCGTAAGTTATATGACCATTTAAAACGAGATGGTTATAAAGTGGTGATGTTGTCGGGTGAAATTGCCCAAGACAAACGCCTAAAAATGCTGGATCAGTTTAAAAATGGTAAACATAACATCATGATTGCAACAGACGTTGCAGGGCGTGGTATTCATGTCGATGGTGTATCGCATGTGGTGAATTTTACTTTACCCGAACAGTCAGATGATTACGTACACCGTATTGGTCGTACAGGGCGTGCAGGTACACGTGGTGTCAGTATTAGCTTCTTATCGGAAGATGATGCGTTTTACTTGCCTGAAATTGAAAAAGCCATTGGGCAAAAATTACCGCTTACACGTCTAGATGGGTATTGCTAATCTGCACTTTGCTAGTCAGAACAATTGTTTGATCTGGCCAAAGTCCAAAAATATAAAAAAAGTCGCTCTACAATTGAGCGACTTTTTTCTTTATAGATAAATTTTTTAGTTGATCATCAAATTGATTGATGTTGATACAACTTATTTTGCCTGACATCTAAATGTCAGAACAGTTTGGTAGTCATCATCACGGGCAATATCGGTATTACGACCTGCAATAGTGCCAAGCACAGTGGCTGCAGCCTGAATCATCTGTCCAGTTTGTTCATCGACCACACCTTTGAGCGCACCGTTGTAGTTGGTCTTTTCATCTACCAACACAGGGGTAGCACGACTACCACAGGTTTTATTGGCAGCACTAATGGCATTATTCTTGGCAATAATATTGGACTTACCTAAGCCTGTAACTTCATATAAGTTGTTTTCTTTTTGAATGGCAAGTGAATTGTTGGGTGTGGTGGCACAGGCAGTGAGGAAAGCGAATCCTATAAGGCTAGAGAGGACTAGTGTTTTTTTCATATCAACCTCGAAATTAAAAACGTATGCATACGGAGACTTTTAAATATCTTTCATTTAATTTTCTGGTTAGCCTTTATGCAGGCATGAATTAGAATGAAAAATAAGGCTTTGATCTAGTTGAGCATATTCTGTAGTGCTTTGAATGAAGACTTTGTATAAAAAATGCAGTTGTCTGTATGGATTACATTGAGATTGTCTTGACCCAAGAGATTGCAAATTACACGTACGAAATAGCGCAAAATTTTGAGTTTATGCTAATCTTAACTGAGCTTTTTGAAATAGTTATATAAGTCAATGACGGATACAGTGGCAGAAATCGTTCATCAACACATTCATCAACGCCAATCAATCGGGCAGTTGGTTGAGCCAGCACCGAATGCTGCTCAGCTTGAAATGGCATTTCAGGCGGCTTTAACCGCACCCGATCATCATCGTCTAAAACCTACACGTTTTGTGGTGATTGCTGCTGAACAGCGTGTAGCTTTTGGTGAGCTACTTTCTCAAGCTTTGGCAGATATGGGCGAAACAGATGCGATTCAATTGGAGCGGGTTAAACAGCACCCGTTTCGTGCACCCATGTTGGTGCTGGCTTTAACACAGTTTCAAAACCATGCAAAAGTGCCGCATTTTGAGCAGACTTTAAGTACAGGGGCTGCTGTGCAGAATTTTTTACTGTCTTTACAGGCACAGGGCTTTGCCAGCATGTGGCGCAGCGGGGCAGTTGTAGAATCAAATTTACTCAAGCAAGCGCTTAACTTAAATCCAGATGACTTAATTTCGGGCATTATTTATGTGGGAACTGCAGCCAAAGCCATTCCTGCGCGTGCTGAATTAGATACACAAGCTTACGTGAGCTATTGGAACGCATAAGTTTTATTTTTAGGATATAACAATAATGTCAGAATTAAATTTTGCCGATTTGGTCGAACCTGTTGTGGTAGATCGTAAAACTGCACTGCGCATTACAGTTTTGGGTGGTGGTAGTTTTGGTACAGCTATGGCCAACACCGCTGTGCGTAACGGTTGCGATACCATGATCTGGATTCGTGATGAGGCGACTGCCAAAGAAATAAATGAAACGCATATTAACCGACGTTATTTACCTGACTTTAATTTAGAACAGGGTTTAAGAGCTGTTTCGGATTTGGAAACAGCAGTACGTGACCGTGATATTATTTTAGTGGCAATTCCGAGCCACTCATTCCGTGATGTGCTGCGTCAAATTAAACCTTTCATTAGTGCGCAGGCCGTGGTGTCTTTAACCAAAGGGATTGAAGCCAAAACTTTTAGTTTTATGAGCGATATTATTCGTGAAGAACTGCCTGAAGTGCCTTATGGTGTGCTGTCTGGACCAAACCTAGCCAAAGAAATTGTGGCAGGACAGCCAGCAGGAACGGTTATTGCCAGTCATTCTGAACTGGTGCGTTATGCAGTGCAGCAAGCTTTACACAGTGCTTTATTCCGTGTTTTTGCCAGTGATGATGTCAACGGGGTAGAACTCGGTGGTGCACTTAAAAATATTTATGCAGTCGCAATGGGGATGGCTGCAGCTTATAACGTGGGTGAAAATACCAAGAGTATGATTTTAACTCGTGCATTGGCAGAAATGAGCCGTTTTGCGGTGAAACTTGGTGCAAACCCGTTGACCTTCCTAGGCTTGTCGGGTGTTGGGGATTTATTTGCGACTTGTAGTAGCCCGCTGAGTCGTAACTATCAGGTCGGTTATGCTTTGGGTAAAGGTAAAACTTTAGAGCAAGCTACCGAAGAATTGGGACAAACTGCCGAAGGGATTAACACCATTGTTCAGGTACGGGCACGCTCGAATGAGTTGGATGTATATATGCCGATTACTTGTGCGCTTTATGAAGTGATTTTTGAGGGCGCACCACCAATGACGATAGCTTTGTCTTTAATGAAAAATGGGCATCGTAGTGATGTTGAATTTGTCTTGCCACATCATCAAGTCTAGTTTTGATTTAATGCCATAAAGCGCTATGACTTGCAAAAACTTGTATGGAATATGACAGTTTGGTGAACTGAATTGTCATATTCTCAGGTTATACTGTACGTTATATACAATCAGATAAACCTAAAATTTGCGTCATCCAATAAGGAAATAATATGCAACTGACACTTGTTCGCCACGGTGAAGCCGCTCCTGCGGTTATGGGCAATGATCATCAACGTCCATTGACTGAGCGTGGTCATATTCAAGCACAAGAAACAGCAGATTATTTAAAAAATATCATTCAACCTGATGTATTTGTAGTGAGTCCATTGGTGCGTGCACAGGAAACCTTGGCGCATTTACAGCAGTATTTTAAAGATGTACCTGTGGTGGTGTGTAATGCCATTAAACCTGAAGATGATGCGAAAGTGGCAGTAGAATGGTTGTCGCAATTGCCGTATGAGTCGATTGCGGTGGTGTGCCACATGAATGTGGTGGCTTATATGGCCGAGATTTTAACTTCAGAATCGTTTAATCCATATCAATTGGCAGAAGCACGTATTTATGAACAGGCTGTGATTGCTGCGGGACTTTCAACGCAAATCAAAAGTTTTATTCCTAACGCATAAAATAAATGTATAAAATCAAACAAAACTAATGGTAGAACGATAATAATGCTGTATTTATGGATGCCTGAAGCCAATGGGGTTTGGCAATGGTCAACAGGGGAACATTGGACACAGGCCGATCATCTTGAGGCTTTGATTCAGGCATTACAGCCTTTTCAAGGGCAAGAGGCGGTGGTGTTTTTTCCAAGCCGTGATGTACAGATCATGCAGCAAACATTGCCTAAAGCGCAATATAAACAGCTTGGTGCAGATGGGGTAAAGTATCTTTTAGAAGAATATACGGTATTGCCTATAGATGCGATGAAAGTCTTGCATCATTTTCAGCAGCCTGAACAGATCACAGTACTTGGCATGGCAAATAGTACACTGGAAACCTATTTGCATGTGCTGAATTTGCTTCCTGTTAAAATCAGTGCATTGTTGCCTGATTTTTTAATCTTGCCGCAGCCTGAAATAGGGCAAACCGTCATTGGTCTCATTTGTGGGCGTTTGCTGGTACGTGAAACTGAGTTTTTAGGTTATTCAATTGACGATTTGGCATTGTACTTAGATTATCAAAGCGCTGAACGAAACTATAAAATTAGTAATTTTAGTGCTGAGCAAATGCAAAGTATTGAAGCTTTTGCGACTCAAGCACAATTGGAAAGTTTTCATTACACTGTGCCTGTACTAAAAAAAGCCAAGCAGCATCCATTTAATATGTTGCCTAAAGCCAAGCAAGACACGGGGCTTTCGGGCTACTCGAAAGCCTGTGCAGCAGTGCTATTGGGTATTTTTATTGTACAATTTAGCTACGATGCTTTGCGTTGGAGCAAACTTAAAAAAGTAGCTGATCAAACTGCAATTCAGGCCATAGACCAATATAAATATTGGTTTGGTGAGAATAGTCGTGTGACTGAGCAAAATATTCAAAGTCAGTTTGAAAGTCATTTACGCCTGAATCAAAGTGCCGATACGCAAGCCTTACAATTGTTAAGTCGAGTTGGGCCTGTGCTAATGCAAAATCAGATTGTGGCCAATCGGGTCAGTTTTGATGCCAATAGTTTGAATATGGAACTGAATGCGAGTTCGGCAGCATCTTTGCAGGCCTTAACGCAGCAATTGAATCAGCAGGGCTTTAAAGTGGAATTGGGGAATATTCAGCCGAGCAGTACAGGTGCAGTAGGATTGGTGAAAATACAATAATGAAAGCCATGGAAAAAATATCAAGTGTGCTGGATCAGCGTGTTGAACAGATTCAGGATTATTTAGACCGTTTAAGTACGCGAGAGCGGATTTTGGTAATTTTTACCACAATCTTTGTTTTGGTCGCAGCGGTGGGTTCTGCCTTGTGGTACATGCATGCTGCTGCTGAAAAACAGCAAAAACGGGTGAATGATTTAAAAGACCTGATTGTGATGATGCAAAGCAATGTAGTTACCATGAAGCCTACCAATGACTCACAGTTAAGTGCTGCCGAAAAAATTCAGCGAGTGGCACAACAGCAGGGGCTATCGGTCGCATCACAGCAAAGTGGTGAGCAAATGCAGTTGGTGGCTAGTCATGAAAACTATGCTGTGTTAGCAAATTTCCTAACTCAATTGGCACAAATGGGTTTAAGTATTCAAAAAATGGAATTAATTTCTGAAGCAGGGCAGATTAAATTAACAGCGACAGTGCAGTAATTGCCCAAAATAAAGTTTGAAAGGCGGAAAATAAAGCCGTGTCAAGCATAGCGTTTTGACTGGGCAAAGCCTATAATATGGCGACTTAGAAAGCAGTAGACTTTTGCAGATATGTTGTATTCTCTAGCCCGCCCGTTGTTATTTTCTTTAGCACCTGAGCGTGCGCATGAGCTGACACTATCACTATTGAAATCAAGCCATAAAATGGGCTTGATGCGTCAAAAGACTGTTGCAAAACCCGTGACATGTATGGGAATTGAATTTCCAAATCCAGTGGGTTTAGCTGCAGGCTTAGACAAAAATGGTGCGTATATTGATGCCTTGGCTGGTTTAGGCTTTGGCTTCATCGAAATTGGCACCATTACGCCACGTCCTCAAGCGGGGAATCCACATCCGCGCTTATTCCGTATTCCGCAGGCCAAAGCCATTATTAATCGTATGGGGTTCAATAATGATGGGGTCGATCAGCTAATTGAGAATGTCAAAGCGGCAAAATTCAAAGGAATTTTAGGGATTAATATTGGTAAAAATGCCGATACTCCTGTAGAAAATGCAGCAGATGATTATCTGATTTGTTTGGAAAAAGTCTATAACTATGCGTCTTATGTTACGGTAAATATCTCATCACCGAACACTAAAAACTTGCGTAGTTTACAAAGTGGTGATGCACTGACTGAGTTATTGCAAACGTTAAAACAACGTCAGTTGGAGTTGGCTGAAGAGCATCAGCACTATGTGCCGCTAGTGTTAAAAGTTGCCCCAGATTTAGATGCAGAAGATATTCAATTCATTGCCAAACAATTGTTGCAATTCAAAATTGATGGTCTGATTGTGACCAATACAACTTTGTCTCGTGAAGGTGTAGAAAACTTACCACATGGTGATGAAGCAGGTGGTTTGTCTGGCGCACCTGTGTTTGAAAAAAGCACCGCATGTTTGGCGGCTTTTTCAGAAGCACTCAAAGGTGAAATTCCTTTAATTGGCGTAGGTGGTATTCTTTCAGGCGAACAGGCGCTTGCTAAAAAAAATGCAGGTGCATCTTTGGTTCAGGTGTATAGTGGCTTGATCTATGCAGGTCCTGAACTGGTTCAAGATTGTGTGAACGCATTCTAAGCTCATGAACGCCATTGATATCGTTATTCTGATTCTCTTGCTCATTGGAGGGCTGAACGGTTTGCGTCAAGGATTTATTAAAGCCTTTGCGAACTTGGTCGGGTGGATTTTTGCCCTGATTGTTGCGGCAAAATATGCCACAGTCCTCGCACCTTCAATGTCAGCGCTGAGTAGCGATCCAGTGGTGCAAAAAATTGCAGCCTTTGCCTTTATTGTTTTGGTGATTGTGGTACTCACTTGGATTGTGACCGCCATTTTAAACAGTGTATTAAAGAGTTTAAAACTGGGGCCATTAAACCGTTTGGCAGGTGGCGCATTTGGTACCTTGAAAGGTTTGCTTATTGTCCTTATAACTATTCAGGGGATTGGTCCTTGGGTAGAAAGTTCTCCTTATTGGAAACAATCTAAATTCGTACAAAGTTTATTGCCGTATGCACCGTGGGCAACTGAATTGTCTAAAGACGCTGCCAATGAGGCTTTACAGCACATCAAGTCGAAAGATGCAGCGCCATCTTCCGATGTAGCATCTGACGCAAAAGAGAATACATCTGGCGCAGATGGCTCAACGAATAATCCTTTTTATTAATCCTAGCTGGTCTGCGAGGTTGCTATGTGTGGAGTTGTTGGTATAGCTGGTAAATCACCTGTTAACCAAATGTTGTTTGATGCATTAACGATGTTACAACATCGTGGACAGGATGCAGCTGGGATCGTAACTTGCCACAATGGACGTTTGTTCTTGCGTAAAGATAACGGTATGGTACGTGATGTGTTCCATACACGCCACATGCGTGCGTTACAAGGGAACTATGGCATCGGTCATGTGCGTTACCCGACTGCAGGTTCTTCAAGCAGTGCCGAAGCGCAGCCATTTTATGTGAACTCACCGTACGGGATTACTTTGGCTCACAATGGTAACCTGACCAATGCTGAAGAAATTCATGAAGATCTGTTTAAAACAGATTTGCGTCACATGAACACAGACTCTGATTCAGAAGTGTTATTAAATGTATTTGCCCATGAGTTACAACATCGTGGCAAATTAAGCCCAACACCTGAAGATATTTTTCATGTGGTTAGCCGTGTGCATGAGCGTTGTAAAGGTGCTTATGGCGTAGTGGCAATGATCACTGGTCAAGGTTTGGTTGGCTTCCGTGATCCAAATGGTATTCGTCCACTTATTTATGGTTCGCGTGAAACAGAACAGGGTATGGAATATATCATCGCTTCAGAATCTGTTGCGATTACTGCGCTAGGCTTTAAAGTAGAACGTGATATTGCGCCTGGTGAAGCTATTTTTATTAATGATGCAGGTGAATTATTTAGCCAGCAATGTGCAGCCAATCCAGAATATCGTCCATGTATTTTTGAATATGTGTACTTTGCACGTCCAGATGCAACCATTGATGGTATTTCAGTGTATAAAGCCCGCCTTAAAATGGGTGAAAAATTGGCACATAAAATTACCCGTGAATGGGGCGAACAGCACGACATTGACGTAGTTATTCCAATTCCAGATACATCGCGTACTTCTGCTTTGGAACTGGCAAATACCTTAGGTATTAAATTCCGTGAAGGTTTTATGAAAAACCGTTATATCGGACGTACCTTTATTATGCCGGGTCAGCAATTGCGTAAAAAATCTGTCCGTCAAAAACTTAACCCTGTAGAGCTTGAGTTTAAAGGCAAAAATGTCCTATTGGTGGATGACTCGATTGTACGCGGCACGACCTGTAACGAAATCATTCAAATGGCACGTGATGCAGGTGCAAAAAAAGTGTTCTTTGCTTCTGCAGCACCTATGGTGAAATATCCAAACGTGTACGGTATCGATATGCCAGCTAAAGACGAGTTGATTGCTTCAAATCGTGATGTTGAGCAAATTCGTGAAATTATTGGCGCAGACCGATTAATCTTCCAAGATTTGGATGATTTAAAACAAGCGGTGCGTACGCACAAAGTCCCAAATTTAACTGAGTTTGATTGCTCGGTATTTGATGGTGTTTATGTGGCTGGTGGGATTGATGAGGCGTATTTAAACGATCTTGAACAAAAGCGTAACGACTTAGCCAAAAAAGGCAAAGATGGCTACATTGATGTCAATATTGATGCTGCATCAGTTGACCTCACAGGTGTAAAAGAGAGCTAATCATTTTTCTTATTACCTCACAGAGAAAAGCGGGAAATTCCCGCTTTTTTCATTTATGATGGGTGGGTCAAATACAATGTAATTCAGGATGTTTACATTGAAGGCTGTGAGTAGTTACTTGATTAAAAATAAAAATATGATTTGGTCTGCAATCTTGTGTCTGGTTGCAGTGGCTTTGACGTTGTTTATCTTAAATACCGTATTAGGGCTTTTGGTCTATTATGTGGACTCTACACAATCCATCTATTGGCACAGTCTGAGTCCGTATTGGATTACGTTACTGCTATTAATTATGGCGCTTTCCATTATTTTGGAATTTTATGTCTTTCGCTCAGGCGGACATTCGCTTGCAAAACAACTTGGCGCACGTCGTTTAACACAATTTGAAAGTACACCTGAAGAAAGCGCAGCATTAAAAATTACTGAACAACTGGCAGATACTTTTCAGATTCAAATTCCAACAGTTTATGTTTTGCCAGATGAGATTGGCGTAAATGCTTTAACCGCAGGCTTTAGTGATAAAGATATTGTAATTATTTTGACTTGGGGCGCATTACAAAATTTAGATGAGCAGGAGCTTTATGGCTTATTGAGTCATGAGTTTAACCATATTTTAAGTGGTGAAACTATTGATAATACCAAGCTGAAAATTCTTTACAGCAGTTTAACAACGTTCAGTAAATGGGGCAGTAGTATTGCCAAACTGGGTTTTGGTCAGCACCGTGACGCACCGCCGCATAAACTCGCCACATTTTTTGTGGCCGTAGGTGGCGGTATTTGGCTAATTGGCAGTTTAGGTGTACTTATTTCTCGTCTAATCAAATACATTAGTTTGAGTGGGCGTACTTTTAAAAATGATTTAAAAACCAAACGCCTGATTCAAAACAATGCCAATATTCAAACCTTGTTGCGCATTTATGTACACCATGCGGGTTCGCAAATTCACAGTAAATATTCTGAATCAATTTCTCACATGTGTTTTGCCAACTCATTGAGTCCGCAAAGTTGGATGAATATTCACCCAAGTATTGAGGCGCGTATTTTTGAGTTAGATCCAACTTTGGTGCAAGACTTACAGTTGGAAAATCTGAAACGCTTGCGCAATCAGCCTTTATTTAGTTTGTTTCGTTCGCTTGAAGAAATGAACGCAGAATATTATGCACCTTGGAGTTCCCCACAACCTTTGCCATTGCTGCGTTTATCACCCATTAGTTTTGCAATTAATGACGCAATTAAGCCGCTAAAACCTGAGATTCGCAACAATATGCCACGTCCTGAACTGATTCAACGTGCTTTGCAAACAGCGACGGGTTCACGAGAAGTGATTGTGGCTATTTTAATGATTCGTCAGTACCGTGAATTTATTCCTGCAGAGGCAGAGGTCAGCCGTGCCATCGTCGATGCTTTACTAAATTTGGATGGACGAGTACACATCTCAATTTTTCACGAAGCTTGTCGAAATATTGGTGGCATGCCTGTGAGTATCGCACGGCGGTTCCTGACTAAATTAGCGCGTATTATTCAGGAAGACGGCGAAATTGGTCTGTTGGATGCATTGCTGTTGGAACGGGTGAAGTTTGAGTTGCATTTATTACCTTTACATACACCTACCGCTTTGCATGAAGTTAAACCGCAAATTGTACGTTTGATTGATGCTTTATTGCATGTGCAACAAATTAACAGTGTGAATCAGTTAGATGTGCGTGAACGCATTTTGGAGCGTGTTTTAACTGCAGAAGAACTTATTGCCTATGAAGAAATTTCTGATGAACCCATCGATTTATCTGAAATTTTAAATGACATGGCAGGTTTGTTATTACGTGATCGCTTGATTGTCTTAGGTATTGCAGAGATTTGTTTGTGGAGTGATCGTATTATTACTCAAGATGAGTTGGACGTTTTGGAATTGTTATATTGGCGACTTGGGTTTAAAACAGAAGCAATTGTTGAGCAAATGCAGAAACAAAATAGCCTAATTATTGTGTAATAACGGCTTAAACATGCGCAGATGTTAAGTCACAATATTATTGCTACTGTTAGAGAATTGCTTTGAGTAAGGTGGTGGGTTAAAGAAAGCACAGCATTGCTTGGGCTTTCTGGTTAGAATAGCAACTGAGTCAAGCACATCAAAATTATAGGTGATGATAAAACATGATTGGGCATCAACGTGACATTTTAGCCAGTCTAGGAATCGATATTTGGGTTTCTAGAACAGCTGTGTCGCAATATTTGCCACAATCATCTGTATGGCGTGATCAAGCTGTACCTGAGTTGCAGAGTGAAATCATTGTCCCGACTGTAACAGTTGTATCAGAACCAGATATCAAACCGATACCTTCGGAACCGCGAGACGTATCCGCAAAAAAAGCAACAGTCACTCTAGAAGTCGATGCGACTAAACAGCTTGAAGCCGAGCCTGTGGTTGAAGTGCGTAGCATGCTGCACATTGAAGCTTTTAGTATTGAGGCTTTACAGTTAGCAGATTGCCTGATTCTATGCGACAGTACTGCTTTGGGCGCGGAACAGCAACAATTATGGCGTAATATTCAATTTGCGATGCAGGCGAAATATCATGCTTTACAATGGCCTTTCGCTTTGGAAATATTACAAGATGGCATTGGCGTAGAAAACTATGTACAAGGTTTTGTCGATGCATTATGCGCAGATAAACACGTCATTAGCTTAGGTAAAATACCGCATTTTAACTCTGCACAATGCCAAACGTTAGCAGGCTTACAAGAGATGTTAGATCAGCCACTGTTGAAAAAACAGTTGTGGAATGCCATACAAGCCAAATCTATGCAAAATCAAGCTTAAGCCAATTTTTATACTCAAAACTTATATTGACGTCATTACAGCGATAAAACAGGGATAATCATGCGTAAAAAAGTGGTGGTATTTAGTCAGATTGATGCAGAAATTTTAACTCAGCTTGAGCAAGATTATCAGGTGGTGCAGGTGAGTCCTAAATGGGGCGATGTGAACCAGCAACTGCTTGAACATGTACAAGATGCAGATGGCATGATTGGCGCAGGACGTTTGCTGAATCAGCAAAATTTACATACTGCAACTAAACTCAAAGTCATTTCTAGCGTGAGTGTCGGTTATGACAATTACGACGTCGATTATTTAACCCAACAAGAAATTTGCCTATGTCATACTCCGCATGTGTTAACAGAAACGACTGCTGATTTAGCCTTTACTTTGTTGATGAGCGCTGCCAGACAAGTACCGCATTTAGATCAGTGGACCAAGCAGGGTTATTGGAAACGCACAGTTGGTACAGCACAGTTTGGGCAAGATATTTATGCCAAAACCATCGGTATTATTGGTTTAGGGCATATTGGTGCCGCTATTGCACGACGTGCTTTTCATGGTTTTAATATGAAAGTGGTGTACCACAATCGTCGTGAAAAAATGGAAGTGGCACAGGCGTTCAATGCAGACTATTTAAGCCTAGATGAGTTGTTGCAACAGTCAGATTTTGTAGTTTTAGCGGTCGATTTAAACACAGACTCTAAAGCACTCATTGGTCAGCGTGAACTGGATTTAATGCAGCCACATGCGGTATTGGTTAATATCTCCCGTGGTTCAGTAATTGATGAGCAGGCTTTAATTCAGACTTTGCAAGCAGGTAAAATTTTTGCGGCAGGTTTAGATGTCTATGATAAAGAACCACTGCAACAATCACCATTATTTGAGTTGGATAATGTGGTGACCTTACCGCATATTGGTTCTGCAACAGCGGCAACCCGTCAAAAAATGGCTGATTTAGCTTATAAAAACTTGGTGGATGCACTAGAAGGACGTCGTCCACAATATGTAGTCAATCCTGCTTGCTATACGCTTTAAAGCCAAGAAGTGTATTAAAAATTGATAACACATCATTGCAAATAGGTTCATTTTTCAATGTTATAGTAAATTACTATGCAAAATATGTATTTGAGATGAACCCTTGAAACGCCTATTACTCGTTTGCGGTCTAAGTTTAACCAGTCTCACGACTGCACAAAGTGCCAGTTTGAGTGCCACACCACAATTTAATGTGCCAGAAATAGGCAGTGGTGTGGGACTGATTGATCAGCAAAAAGAGCGCAGCATTGGTGAAAAAGTCTATCGGGAAGTACAGCGTAAAATGCCTGTAGCGCAAAACCCATGGCTTGAAGATCAATTGTTCAATACATTCTCACATTTACTTAGTCAAACTCAACTAGGGCAGCCAATAGGCTTGCTTATCATTAATGATCCGCAAATTAACGCTTTTGCTGTTCCTGGTGGATTATTTGCCCTAAATACAGGCTTGATTAATTCTGCACGGAAGATGGATGAAGTCGCAGGGGTGATGGCTCATGAAATTGCGCACGTATCTCAGCGACATTATAGCCGTTCACAGGAAGCATTTAAGGGGCAGGGTTTGTTGGCATTGGCAGGTGTTGTGGTTGGTGCTTTAGTTGCCTCGCAGGCGGATGGTGATGCAGGTGCAGCAGTGATGATGGGTTCTCAAGCGGCATTGATGGATCAACAACTGACTTATAGCCGTAATCAAGAGCGTGAAGCAGACCGTATTGGTATGCAATATATGTATAGTGCGGGTTATAACCCACAAAGCATGGCAGACTTTTTTGAAGTGATGCACCGTACTACCAGTCGTGTGAGTTTTTTACCTGATTTTTGGTTTACCCATCCCTTAACGACAGAACGTATGAGCGAAGCACGTTTGCGTGCTAATCAGTTGCCTGCAGTGCAGACATCATTACGAGATGAAGATTTTGAAATTTTAAAACTCTACAGTTTAGTGCTTTCGCAACAAGCGACAGAACAACAGTTGAAGGCTTTTACGACTCGGAATAATTTTGCTGCACATTTGGCTTTGGCGTATTTTTATAGTCAACAGGGCGATTTTGTTCTGGCACAGCAGAGTATTGATCAGGCTAAAAGTCATAATCGTTTACATAATTTATTGACACTTATTCAAACTGACATTTATTTAGGGCAAAATAAAATTGATTTAGCGCATAAGACCATTAGTTCACCTGCGCGCATTATGCCAGAAAATCGTGCCCTAAATTTTAAGTGGGCTGAAGTGTTGATTCGTCAGAATCAGTCAGCACAGGCGCAAACGATTCTGCAAGGTTTTTTAAAGAAAAATCCACGTGATTTATCGGTATGGAATTTAATGCAGCAAGCGGCAAATGTAGATCGGGCATCACCACTACGCACGGTAAATGTGCTACGGTATCGCGCAGAGGTGCAATATTGGTCGGGCTGGGAAGAAGAGGCGATTAAGTCGTTATTACATGCACAGCGCTTAGCTAAAGATAATCAAGCTATGTCGGCAAATATAAAAAACCGCGTGACCGAAATGCAAAGAGTAATTAACTATAACTAAAAATATAGACAAATATTTGCATAAGTGCTCATTTTGTCTATGTCGATTCAGTA
>NZ_JAAZQY010000037.1:0-22271 GCF_012371315.1 Acinetobacter sp. A1 | reverse complement strand
TTCATCATGTTGCCTGACTCCGTTGTGAATATGAACATAGCAAATTCAGGCAATTACACAATTTAATTTACAGTCTCTCAGACTGAAAAGCCGACTCTCGTCGGCCTCTTTATCTTAACCTTCCATCACTTCTTCTAATAACTCCTCACTCGGGGCAAAGTAATATGCACCATCCAAGGCGGTGACGAAATGCAATAAACGATCGTGGATGCCATCACCTGAAGTACCAAACATACGTTCTAACATGGCATCAATAATGCTCAAATCTTTGGTATAGGCAATAAAGAATAAACCCTGATCGCCTTTGCCATCACCATAAGGTAAAGAATGGCGCAAAATTTCCATTTCATCGCCTGCATCATCTTCAACGACAGTACGTGAAACGTGCGAATTTTCAGGTTGTACATCTTCATCTAATTCAATCGATTCTAGCTTGGTACGTCCAATCACGTGTTCTTGGGCATCGACTTTGAGCTTTTTCCATTTTTCTAAATCGTGGCAATAGCGCTGTGCAAAAATAAATGAACCATCGGCAAACACGCCTGCATCTTCGCCTAAAAGTGCAACTTCAGCACGATCATCTGGAAATTGTGGGTTTTCGGTACCATCAATAAAGCCAGTCATGTCGCGTCCATCAAAATAACGGAAACAAACCCGTTCATCCAAGACTTCAATTTTGTCTTGAATCCCCTCAAAAAATGCCTGACTAAGTGCAAAGCAAATATCCGCACGTGTACTGGCGAGGTGAATGATCACATCTGCAGGCACGGCAGGCATTGGGTACGCACCTTGAATCGGTTGTAATTGTTTAAAACCTTCTGGAGATTGCTGATAGAGTTGTGCCCAAAGTTCAGGACCAAAAGCAACGCCAGTTTTAATTTGGGCATGTGGATGTTGGGTAATCAAACGATCCCGTGTGCTAAACAAGTCAGCCAATTTTTCTTTTAATTCAGCAATGCTTAAGTATTTTAAACGAAGTACAAGAAAGCGAGCATGATCTGAAGGTAGTGGCAAAATTACAGATTGGGCAGTCATGTATAGCTCCTGAAAATTTGTTGTTTTCTATAAAGTTGACTTTATTGTGCCTGATTGCATGCAGGCTTAATAGCCCGAACCCGATTTTATTCAACGTTTTTAGCCATGAGATTAAGTGAAATATCATATAATGCACTGTCTTGTGAAAAGCGGCGATATATGTCTTATCAAGTTTGGATAGCGTTTATGTTAGCCTGTTGGGTGATTAGTGTTTCACCTGGCGCAGGTGCAATAGCATCAATGTCGAGTGGTTTGAATTATGGTTTTCGACATGGGTATTGGAATGCGATTGGTCTACAACTCGCTTTATTATTGCAAATCGCGATTGTAGCTGCAGGGGCAGGGGTATTATTTGCCACAACGCCTTGGGCATTTCTAATTGTGAAATGGTTTGGTGTGGCATATTTGTTATATCTGGCGTATTTGCAATGGGCAGCGCCTGCACAGTCGATTGAAATTCAGCATGAGCTGACACGAAAATCTGCTGGAAAGTTGGTGATGTACGGCTTTCTAGTCAATATGAGCAATCCCAAAGCAATTGTGTTTTTATTGGCAGTTTTACCGCAATTTTTAGATTTATCTAAACCACAATGGACGCAATATGCAATTATGGCGTTGACCATGATTAGTATTGATTTGATTGTGATGGCGGGCTATACGGGCTTGGCTGCAAAAGTTTTACGTTTGTTAAGATCACCGAAGCAGCAAAAAGTCATGAATCGTACTTTTGCTGCACTGTTTGCAGGCGCTGCTTTTTTGTTGAGTTTGGTGCATCAGTAATGTCTTCAATTAAACAAAAGTGTACGTTGTAATTATAAAAAATAGATTGAGATATACGTTGAAAATAAAAGGTATTCCGCGAGCACGTTATTGGCAACATTGGTGGATTAGCATGTTGTTTTTGAGTTTTTCAACTTTAATAGCAATTGGATTAGTGATTCACTTTTCAGTAGATCGCGTGTTTTGGCCAATTGCTTTGATGGTGCATTTGAGTATCAATTTGATTTTTTCTTTTGTATTTGCCGCTTTGCAAACTTATTTTAAACATACGGTGTGGCAAAGTGTGGTGTTGATTAATATCACAGCTGTGTTGTTGACTGCCCTTCATGCAATGTTTTATCTACAAACAATAGATTGGAATGCTGTTTCAGAAGGTCCGCAGCAATTGAGTCTTTTACAGCAAGTGATTCACAGTGATATGGCACTGTGGATAGTGTATGTGCTGCCACTTTTGGTCGTAATGCTCATTGCTGCAATAAAAAAATATAGATACTCATTAACGAAAAACTAAGCCATCGTTCTGACTTTTTGTACGCTAAAAATCACTGTAAAAATGATTGCCATGGTCATCACAATACTTAAACCTGTCGAAATATTTAAGCCCGCACTTGACCATAAACCTACGCTGACTGCAATTTGCGCCACAATAAATGCCCAAATCACCATTTGTTTAGGCGAGTGAGCCAATAAACGTGCGGTTAAAGCAGGCATCACCAACAATGCGCCCATCAATAAAGAGCCGACTGCACGTAAAGCCAATACGGTAAATAATGCCAACAACAACATAAAAATCAGGCGTTGCCATTGGGCATTCACACCTTCACTGACTGCAATGTCAGGGTCAATTGCAATTTGAATTTGAGCCTGCCAAAACTTATAGAGTACCGCTAAGGCTGCAATAATGACCAAAGCAAATACGGGTAAATCTGCCCATGAAATGGTGAGTAAATCGCCAAATAAATAGCTCAGCAACTCAGGACGCAAACTCGGAATATGTTGAATAAAGAGCAAACCTGAACAGAGCAAGGTCGCAGAGCAGAGCGCCAATAATGCATCATTCGGCAACCGTGGATCATGTAAAATCCACAAAACACCCACCAATAATAATGCCAAGAATGTCACGCCCATCCACAGAGGTAAACTTAACGCGCCTGCAATTGCCACACCCAATAAAGTGCCATGCGCCATCGTATCGGCAAAAAAGGACATGCGTCGCCACAGCATTAAACAGCCAAGTGGGGCGGTCAAAAATACCAATAAACTGCCCATGATCCATGCAGGTAACAGCAATTGTAGCCAATCCATCATGGGTTAAGCTTCCGGTTCAGGGTGAATATGAGGACGTGAATCATGCTGACAAGGCTCGGCATGATCGCCATGGGCGCAGTGTTCATGGTGATGTTGATAAAACACCCGATTGGTTCCAAAAATAGCTTGGTATTCAGGATGTTGCTGTACATTTTCGGGCAAACCGCTACAGCAAATGTGTTTATTTAAACATACCACACGATGCGTACCTTGCATGACCCATTGCAAATCATGCGACACCATCAACACCGCACAGCCATATTTGCTCGGTAAGTTGCGCACATAGTCATACAGTTCAGCTTCGGACTGAATATCTAGTCCTTGCATCGGCTCATCCAATACCAAAACATCAGGTTGACGTAATAAGGCGCGTGCCAATAGCACCCGTTGCCGCTCACCACCAGACAGTTGTTGTACTTTTGAATCTTGCAGTTTGGCAATGCCAGTATCGCGGATAATTTCTGCTTTAATTGCGTCTGGGCATTTTTCTAAAGCCAGTAAATCTTTCACTCTTAAAGGCAAGCTGTGTGAAGGATTAAACTTTTGCGGCACATAAGAAAAGGTCAATTTGCGAGCATTTACGAGCTTGCCTGCATTTGGTTTGACAATGCCAAGCAAGACTTTAATTAGAGTCGATTTTCCTGCGCCATTGGGGCCAATTAGCGTGACAATTTCACGTGCATGTAATTCAAAATCGACATTTTTTAAAATATCGCGCTCATCTATTCGCACCTGAATATTGTGCAAGGCGATGAGCGGTGCAGTGGTTATTTGCTGTTGCACTGCTGACATTTTCCAGAAATCTCAATAATGCTGTGATGCGGGCTAAAGCGGTCAGAGGCTGCCAACTGATCTAATTGCTCTAATAAACCTTGCGCTGAAGCTTCTTTAACGACTTTACATTCAGTACAGATCAAAAATGCCGCTTGGTGTCCTTCACGTGGATGACAGCAAGGAATATAGGCATTGATTGAAGTCAAACGGTGAATTAGTCCTTTTTCCAGTAAAAAATCCAAAGTACGGTACACCGTTGGCGGTGCTGCAGGACGATCAGACTCACTTTTAATTTTCGCCAATAAATCATAAGCACCCATTGGTGCAGATGCCTTGAGAATGAGTTCCAACACTTCTTTACGTAGCGGTGTTAAACGAGCACCTGTTGCCGCACATAAACTTTCAGCTTCGGCAAGACGTTGATCGACATTGTGATGGTCGTGAACGCCATGTAATGCATTGTGATGCTCGTGCGAACATAAGCTCATAGCCACCCCAGTTGAACTTTAAAAGAAAAACGACAGTAAATCTTAGCATGAAGCGTTATCAGTTTCGATTATACGTAGGTATTTTTATAAATTTGTTATATTATAACATTTATCGATTTTTCGTGATATGCCGCAATGTTTCGTTTATTTAGTTTCTGTTTCTTAGCGTTATGCAGTACTGTCAGCATGGCGCAGGCTTTGGTGGTGTCTACGCATCCTATCTATTTGATTGCCCAAAAAGTCACGCAAAATATCGAAACACCCACTTTATTACTGGCAGATCAAACAGGGCATGATGTATCGCTCACGCCTGCACATCGTAAAATCATCCAAGATGCGGGTTTAATTATTTGGCTAGGTAAGGCGCATGAAGCACCGCTAGAACGTGTATTACATCAAAATCCTAAAGCGATTGCTTTATTAGATACGGGCATTATGAAAACTTTGCCGCAGCGTTCAGAACGTGGTGCAGCATTAAAAAATACAGTAGACAGCCATGTCTGGCTAGACCCAAACAATGCGGTGCGTATCGGCTTCTTTATTGCCGCGTTACGTTCTCAGCAAATGCCTGAACATCGCGATGCTTACTGGAACAACGCACGTGCCTTCGCACAGAGTTTATTCAAAAGTGCAAGTCAGTTTCAGACTCAAACTGTAGTACAGCCATATTGGGCTTATCACGATGCCTATCAATATTTAGAACGTGCCTTAAATTTAGAATTTTCTGGGTCGATGACCAATGATCCGCATATTGCGCCAACAGTCGCACAAATTAAATATTTGAACGATCACCGACCAAATCCAAAAATGTGCCTGCTTGCAGAAGGACATGCCAGTAAAAATCAGTATATGAAATTGAATCCAATTGTGTTTCAAAAGGTCGATGAAAGCATGCGCGGCGCAGATGATTTTGTGAAAGCGTGGCAGCAATTAGCCAAGCAAACCAAGGCTTGTGTATTAAATGCACGAAAATGATGCGTTTTTTAAGCAAATTTGAAATATGACAATTCCGAGACAAACATGCAAAAAAACACGACTAAGGTCGGGAAACGATTGCATGTTCAGGGGGCTAACTCTATAATGCCTGCGATAAAAAACGATCATCAGTTGAACTTGTCAAGCATTAATGCTGTGAGTGGATAAAAAAATGAGCCGAACTAGTCGCTTGATTGACCGACGATTAGCTAAAGCTTTGGTCTTCTTACAAGCATTCATGATTCCAGTTTCAGCCCTGATAGCGTGGGTCTTGAAAGACTCAACGGCTGCCTTAAGCGCTGCACTTGGTGCTAGTGTTTGTTGGTTGGCAAGTTGTTATTTTTCATGGCAGTCGTTTCGAGCAGCAGGTGCACGAGCGTCCAGACAGGTTCTTTCGAACATGTATAGAGGAATGCTCGGTAAGTTTGCAATCGTGATCGTAGGATTCATTTTAATTTTAAGCAATGTACAGCCGTTATCCCCGGTGGCATTGTTTTGTGGTTTTATGCTCGTTCAAAGCATGTCGTGGGTTGCGCCATTTTGGGTGTCACGATTACAAAAACGAGTCTAAACGCAGCAAAAATTGAAAAGTTTTTCAGGAATAGGCGAGATATCAAGCAGCACGCGATGTTCGTTTGTTCTATTAGTTTTTTTACATTGACCAGGTGTGATTTATGGCTGCTGAAGAACATGCCCTTACTTCGACCGAGTATATCAAGCATCACTTGACCAATATGACCTATGGCAAAATGCCAGACGGTTCATGGAAGTTGGCTGAGTCTGCTGAAGAAGCTCAACAGATGGGGTTCACTGCTATTCACTTGGATTCAATGGGTTGGTCTATCGGACTTGGTCTGATCTTCTGTTTATTGTTCTGGATTGTTGCGAAAGCTGCAAATTCAGGCGTGCCTGGTAAATTCCAGTCAGTAATTGAAGTGATTATCGAGTTTGTGGATTCAAGTGTACGTGATACCTTCCATGGGAAGTCTCGATTAATTGCACCCTTAGCATTAACCATTTTCGTGTGGATTTTCCTCATGAACTTGATGGATTTAATCCCTGTTGACTTTATTCCTTATGTAGCTCAACAGGCGATTGCATCTATGCTGGGTGTGGACCCTCATCAGGTTTACTTTAAAATTGTTCCGACTACAGATCCAAACATTACCTTAGGTATGTCTATTTCTGTATTCTTCTTAATTATTTTCTATAGTATTCGTGAGAAAGGTGTTGGCGGCTTCGTTGGTGAGTTGGCACTTAACCCATTCAACCCAAGTAATCCAGTTGCTAAAGTGCTTTTAATTCCATTCAACTTATTGTTGGAATTGACTACTTTCTTGGCGCGACCAGTTTCATTGGCTCTACGACTGTTCGGTAACATGTATGCGGGTGAGTTAATCTTCATTCTTATCGCGTTATTACCGTTCTGGATCCAGTGGGCATTGTCTGTGCCTTGGGCGATTTTCCACATTTTGATTATTACGCTACAAGCATTCATTTTCATGATGTTGACTATCGTGTACATGAGCATGGCAAGCGAAAAGCATTAATGGTATGGCCTAACTGTCATCGGGCGGTTGGGCACACAATTTTTTAACTTAATTTGGTATAAAACCTAACCTCTGAGGAATTATCATGGAACTCACTTTAGGTCTAGTTGCAATTGCATCTGCTATCTTGATCGCTTTCGGTGCTTTAGGTACTGCGATTGGTTTTGGTCTTTTAGGCGGTCGCTTCCTTGAAGCTGTTGCTCGTCAACCAGAATTGGCTCCACAACTTCAAACTCGTATGTTCTTAATCGCAGGTCTTCTTGATGCTGTGCCTATGATCGGTGTTGGTATTGGCTTGTTCTTCATCTTCGCTAATCCATTTGTAGGTTAATCAGCTTAATTCCGAAATTCACTATTTGAGGAATTTGCAATGAATATCAACCTCACATTGTTTGGCCAAGCGATTGCATTTGCGATTTTCGTCGCATTCTGCATGAAGTTTGTATGGCCACCACTAATCAATGCGATTAGTGAGCGTCAGCGTCGTATTGCTGACGGCTTAAATGCAGCTGAAAAAGCCAAAGCTGATCTTGCCGATGCGCAAGCTCAAGTGAAAGCTGAATTAGATGCAGCTAAAGCACAAGCGGCTCAATTGATCGAACAAGCGAATCGTCGTGCAGCACAATTGGTAGAAGAAGCGCGTACCCAAGCATCTGCTGAAGGTGAGCGTATTCGTCAACAAGCGAAAGAAGCTGTTGATACAGAAATCAATTCTGCTCGCGAAGAATTACGTCAACAAGTAGCTGCGCTTGCAGTAACTGGTGCAGAGAAAATTCTTAGCCAGCAAGTTGACGCAGAAGCTCACAATGCCATGCTGACTCAGCTGGCTGCTAAACTTTAAGAGAGAGGCAGATTATGGCTGAACTCTTGACGTTGGCACGCCCATACGCTAAAGCAGCATTTGCTTACGCTTCTGAGCAAGGTGCAACTGACAATTGGTCAACAGCACTTAACTTGCTCAGTGCTGCGGTGCAAGACGAAGCATTTTCAGCTTACTTAAATCGCCCTGAGCTTACGCCTGCTGAGCAGGTGAGTATTTTTGCCAAAGTTTTAGGTGAAGACCAAACTGCAGCAGTGTCAAACTTTTTGACATTGCTTGCTGAAAACAACCGTTTGGCTTTGCTTCCTGAAATTCAAGCAGAATACGAACAGCTCAAATCACAGAATAACAATACTGTGGATGTTGTGATTGAATCAGCATTCCCATTGACTTCTGTACAAGAACAAATTCTTGCTCAAGCGTTAGAAAAACGTTTCGCTGCGGCAGTAAATGTTTCTGTAGAAGTGAACCCAGCGTTAATTGCGGGTGTGGTTATTCGTGCAGGCGACCAAGTGATAGATGATTCTGCGCTTAACAAGCTTGAAAAAATGCGGACACGTCTTTTAGCTTAATTGCGAAGACTGAACTAATAAAAGATTGAGGTATAGCGCAATGCAACAACTGAATCCATCCGAGATCAGTGCGCTCATTAAACAGCGTATCGGCGATCTGGACACCAGCGCGACCGCTAAAAACGAAGGTACCATTGTTATGGTATCCGACGGTATTGTGCGCATTCACGGCCTTGCTGATGCAATGTACGGTGAAATGATCGAATTCGACGGCGGCTTATTTGGTATGGCACTGAACCTAGAACAGGATTCAGTGGGCGTCGTTGTTTTAGGTAACTACTTAAGCCTTCAAGAAGGTCAAAAAGCACGTTGCACAGGTCGTGTATTAGAAGTTCCGGTTGGTCCAGAACTTTTAGGCCGTGTAGTAGATGCTTTGGGTAACCCAATTGATGGTAAAGGCCCTATTGATGCAAAATTAACTGATGCTGTAGAAAAAGTAGCACCAGGCGTAATTTGGCGTCAATCAGTGGATCAACCTGTTCAAACTGGTTATAAATCAGTTGATACCATGATCCCTGTAGGCCGTGGTCAACGTGAGTTGATCATTGGTGACCGTCAAACTGGTAAAACAGCAATGGCGATCGATGCGATCATCGCTCAGAAAAACTCTGGCATTAAGTGTGTATACGTAGCAATTGGTCAAAAACAATCGACTATCGCAAACGTAGTACGCAAGCTAGAAGAAACTGGCGCTATGGCGTATACAACTGTTGTTGCAGCAGCAGCGGCAGATCCAGCAGCAATGTTGTATCTTGCTCCGTACTCTGGCTGTACAATGGGTGAATACTTCCGTGACCGTGGTGAAGACGCGCTTATCATTTATGATGACTTGTCTAAGCAAGCTGTTGCGTATCGTCAAATTTCATTGCTTTTACGTCGTCCACCAGGTCGTGAAGCTTATCCGGGTGACGTGTTCTATCTACACTCGCGTCTACTTGAGCGTGCTTCTCGTGTATCTGCTGACTACGTTGAGAAATTCACTAACGGTGAAGTTAAAGGTCAAACTGGTTCTTTAACTGCATTGCCGATTATTGAAACTCAAGCAGGTGACGTATCTGCATTCGTTCCAACCAACGTAATTTCGATTACTGATGGTCAGATCTTCTTAGAAACATCATTATTCAACGCAGGTATCCGTCCTGCTGTGAACGCGGGTATTTCTGTATCGCGTGTTGGTGGTTCTGCTCAAACTAAGATCATCAAAAAATTGTCTGGTGGTATCCGTACCGCTTTGGCGCAATACCGTGAATTGGCAGCATTTGCTCAGTTCGCTTCTGACCTTGATGAAGCAACTCGTAAGCAACTTGAACATGGTCAACGTGTAACTGAGTTAATGAAGCAGAAACAATATGCGCCATACTCAATTGCTGACCAAGCTGTTTCAGTTTATGCATCTAACGAAGGCTACATGGCTGACGTAGAAGTGAAGAAAATCGTAGACTTTGATGCTGCGTTAATTTCTTACTTCCGCTCAGAAAATGCTGCGTTAATGCAACAAATCGATGAAACTGGTGATTTCAACAAAGACATCGAAGCTGCAATCAAAGCAGGTATTGAAAGCTTTAAAGCGACTCAAACTTACTAATTTAGCATTGGCTAGTTAGGGGTTTGGTTCACGGAATCAACCTTCGGAAGCCTGAAAGGGCTTTCGAATACTAGGTTAAGCGTATGGCAAATTTAAAAGAAATTCGCGCCAAAGTTGCTAGTATCAAGAGCACGCAAAAGATTACTCGCGCGATGCAAATGGTTGCTGCTTCTAAGATGCGTCGTGCGCAAGAGCGCATGGCTCAAGGCCGTCCGTATGCCGAAAATATGCACCGTGTAATTGCTCATTTGGTACAGGCGAACCCTGAATACAAACACCGTTATATGATCGAACGCCCTGTAAAACGCGTGGGTTATATCATTGTGTCTTCAGATCGTGGTTTGGCAGGTGGCTTGAACATTAACTTGTTCAAGAAAGTTGTAAAGCATGTACAGCAACAACAAGAGCAGTCAATTGAAGTTCAGTTTGCTTTAATTGGTCAAAAAGCGGTTTCGTTTTTTAAAAACTACGGCGGTAAAGTGCTTGGTGCAACTACAAACGTAGGTGATGCGCCAAGTCTTGAACAGTTATCTGGTTCTGTGCAAGTGATGTTGGATGCGTACGATAAAGGCGAGTTAGATCGCATTTACCTCGTATCGAATGGCTTTGTAAATGCCATGACTCAAGATCAGAAAATCGAACAACTTGTTCCTTTAGCAGCTGCTGAAGAAAACAAGACTCTTAACCGTCAATACGGTTGGGACTATATCTATGAACCAGAAGCTGAAGAGCTGTTAAATGGTTTATTGGTTCGTTACATCGAGTCTATGGTTTATCAAGGTGTGATTGAAAACATCGCATGTGAACAGTCTGCACGTATGGTTGCAATGAAAGCTGCAACAGACAACGCAGGTGAACTGATCAAGAGCCTACAACTTATTTATAACAAGCTGCGTCAAGCCGCGATTACTCAGGAAATTTCTGAGATCGTTGGTGGTGCCGCTGCCGTTTAACATTATTAGTTTGAATTGAGGAGACAGCAATGAGTGGCGGTCGTATCATTCAGATCATCGGCGCGGTTATCGACGTCGAGTTTGAACGCAACAGCGTTCCTAAGATCTATGACGCTCTCCAAGTTGACGGTACTGAAACTACATTAGAAGTTCAGCAACAACTTGGTGATGGCGTAGTTCGTACTATTGCAATGGGTTCTACTGAAGGCCTTAAGCGTGGTTTGAACGTAACTAACACTAACGCTCCAATCTCTGTACCAGTAGGTACAGCGACTCTTGGTCGTATCATGGACGTTCTTGGTCGCCCTATCGACGAAGCTGGTCCAGTTGCAACTGAAGAGCGTTTACCAATTCACCGTCAAGCGCCTTCTTATGCAGAACAAGCGGCTTCTACTGACCTTCTAGAAACTGGTATTAAAGTCATTGACTTACTTTGCCCGTTCGCAAAAGGTGGTAAAGTTGGTCTGTTCGGTGGTGCGGGTGTTGGTAAAACCGTAAACATGATGGAGTTGATCAACAACATCGCTAAAGCGCACTCAGGTTTATCTGTATTCGCTGGTGTTGGTGAACGTACTCGTGAAGGTAACGACTTCTATCACGAGATGAAAGACTCTAACGTTCTTGACAAAGTAGCCATGGTTTACGGTCAGATGAACGAGCCACCTGGTAACCGTTTACGCGTAGCGTTAACTGGTTTGACTATGGCTGAGTACTTCCGTGATCAAAAAGATGAGAACGGTAAAGGTCGTGACGTATTATTGTTCGTAGACAACATCTACCGTTATACACTAGCAGGTACTGAAGTATCAGCACTTCTAGGTCGTATGCCATCTGCAGTAGGTTACCAGCCTACACTTGCAGAAGAGATGGGTGTTCTTCAAGAGCGTATTACTTCAACTAAGTCTGGTTCGATTACATCTATTCAAGCTGTATACGTACCTGCCGATGACTTAACTGACCCATCGCCTGCTACAACGTTTGCGCACTTAGACGCAACTGTAGTATTGAGCCGTGACATTGCATCTCAAGGTATTTACCCTGCGATCGATCCACTAGACTCAACTTCACGTCAGTTAGATCCATTAGTTGTTGGTACTGAGCATTACGAAATTGCTCGTTCAGTTCAAAACGTTCTTCAACGTTATAAAGAATTGAAAGACATTATCGCAATTCTTGGTATGGACGAATTGTCAGAAGAAGACAAACTTACTGTATACCGTGCACGTAAGATCCAACGTTTCTTCTCTCAACCGTTCCACGTAGCAGAAGTATTTACTGGTGCGCCTGGTAAACTTGTACCGCTTAAAGATACAATTCGTGGCTTTAAAGGTCTTCTAGCTGGTGAATACGATCATATCCCAGAACAAGCGTTCTATATGGTTGGTGGTATTGACGAAGTGATTGCTAAAGCCGAGAAACTTTAATTAGCAGCTCTAATTTAGGAGATTCTCATGGCGACTATGCAATGTGACGTTGTAAGTGTAAAAGAGTCTTTGTACTCTGGCACTGTGACTATGCTAATTGCAAAAGGTGCTGGCGGTGAACTCGGTATTATGCCGGGTCACGCACCACTAGTAACTTTGCTTCAGCCGGGTGCAATCCGCGTTCTGCTGGAAAATGGTACAGAAGAATTAATCTATGTATCTGGTGGTGTTCTAGAAGTTCAACCGCATGTTGTTACGATTCTTGCAGATACTGCAGTTCGTGCAGAAAACTTAGATGAAGCAGCAATTCTTGAAGCGCGTAAACACGCTGAACAATTGTTGGCGAATCAAAAGAGCGATTTGGACTCTGCTGCTGCTTTGGCTGCTTTGGCAGAAACTGCTGCACAGTTGGAAACCATCCGCAAAATCAAAAACCGCGCACTTTAATTGCAGGTTTAAGATTGAAAAAGCCACTCGAAAGAGTGGCTTTTTTTATGGCTGATAAAAGTGAATTGCTACAGCACTGGATATTTCAGAAACTTAGGAAGCATCAGTAGTATCAGTTTTGTTATTCGGTGTCGCCTCACCCTGCAAAATCATACCCGCCAACTTCACCATTTCAGATTGAATATTGCCCATTTGCTGTTCTAGCTTTTTAAAATCAACCTGACTAAGGTTAATTTGTCCATTTAAAAACGGGGAGTTTAAAACTTGTTGATTGGCTGCTAACAGGTTTTGACGAATCGTATCAATTTCTTGTGTTTTTAAATCTAAGCTGCTGAGGGTCTGATTAAAACCATGCAGTTGCTGTTGTAATTGAGTTGCAGCAAGCTGGAGTTGTTGTGGGTCTTGTGCGTTGATTGCTGTTTGCAATTCTGATTTGGACTGATTGAGCTGTTCAACATATTGTCCAGCTTTAAGTTGTAGATCAGCTACATCGCGCACAATGTAAAACATATTGCCGCTGCTTAGGGGTGCTTGTGTCGCATCAGGATTGCTGTTGCTAGAAGTTACAGTCCCTTGTTCTTCAACTGAGCTGCTTTGAGGGCCAGATGCCTGTTCACAAGCACTGAGTAGTAAACCTGCGCTGAGTAGGGGGAGCAGTATTGCATATTTAGAAAATGGTATATTCATCTTGATCTAATCATTTATAAGGCACTAAAACCAATATAAAACGAAAATATGAATAAAAAACAGATTATTGCAAAGCAATAACAAATATTAGAAGTGTTGTTGAAACGAAAAACAGGGACTTGCCTAAGCAAATTCCCTGTATAAAGCATTTATTGCCAAGCATTATTTGGCGAGTTCTGCTGCAATCGCATCCAAAATTCGTGGGTCTTCTGTAGTTAGATCAGGTGCAAAACGTGCCACGACTTCCCCTTGCTTGTTAACTAGGAATTTTTCAAAGTTCCATAAAACTTCAGGCGGATTATTTGGGGTTAAGCCATAATCGACCAAATCTTTCCACCATGGGCCTTCTCCTATACGTTCTGGAATGGCCTGAATTAAGGTGCGATACAATGGGTGCTTGTGCTCACCCACCACAGGAATTTTAGCAAATAACGGGAAACTCACCTGATAATTCAATGAACAGAATTCCTGAATTTCTGCATCACTGCCTGGTTCTTGAGCCAAAAAGTCATTGGATGGAAAAGCCAAAATTTCCAAACCTTGTGTTTTTTGATCTGCATACAATTTTTGTAAGCCTTCATACTGTGGGGTTAAGCCACATTTAGAGGCGACATTAACAATCAACAATACTTTTCCAGCATATTGATTTAATGTGGTTTCTTCACCTGAATTGGTGAGAACGGGAATGTTATAGACCGAATGGCTCATGTAAGTGTCCAAATGCGAATGATATGAAGTTTTATTGTTTTAACTGGATTTATAAAGCACAGCAAGTTGAAAACCAGAAAATTTATTGTATTTGTGTGCAAAAGAAGAAGGAGTATCAATTAAAAAAATATAAGGATTATCATCATTTAAAAATATTGGTGGATAAGTTGAGCGAAAAGTGCCATAAATAGCCCTGAAGTTTAGTTTGAGCTTCAAGCAATCAAATCAATTGGATGATCAGACAACAGCAGCAAGCTTATGCAGCTGACGTGCAACAAGGATGATGCAGACATGACACAGCCAGCCAAAGGTGCACTTTGGGCAATTCTACTCCCTGTGATTGCGGTATTAATTTGGTCGCTCAATATTGCCGTGACACGTTATGTTGCAGAATATATTTCGCCAGTGAGTATCAGCTTTTACCGCTGGCTTATTGCATTTTTGATTCTCACGCCTTGGATATTGCCTAAAGTTTGGCAGCAACGCAGTTTAATTCGTCCACATTTAAAACAGTTAGCCGTTTTAAGTGCCTTTGGTTTAGTGCTGTATCAAGGGCTAAGCTACACCGCAGCCAATTATACGACTGCCACCAACATGGGCATCATCAATGCATTTATTCCCATGTTTACGGTATTGGTATCTTTGATTATTTTAAGGGACATTCCGACAAAATTTGCAATTTTGGGCTGTATCATTTCATTTTTTGGCCTGTTGTATGTGATTGCACAGGGAGATTTCAGCCAATTAGCACAGCTGACTGGGCATGCAGGCGACATGCTGATGGTGCTAGCCGTGTTCTTTTATGCTTTTTATGGGGTGTTTTTAAAGAAATGGAATTTAAAACTGCCTTTAATGCTTAGCCTGTATGTACAAATAATTTTTGCGCTGATTTATCATCTACCTTTCATTGTGTGGCTAGGCTTAGATCCGCTCAATAGTCAAAATAGTTTCAGTGTTTTGTATGCGGGGATTTTTCCATCCATTATTGCGCCTTTGGTGTGGATGTTGGCAGTACAGCACTTAGGGCCAAACCGTACCAGTATTTTTATGAATTTGATGCCTGTATTTACTGCAATCATTGCTTATTTTTGGCTGGCAGAAGTATGGGGGAGCTATCACACTGTTGGTGGTTTGATTATTTTAGTGGGCATTGTTTTGGCTCAAATGAAAACTCGTGTGCAAATTCCACTAAAAAATTGAGTGCATTTGCTCTTTTTTTGAGCATTAAAGATGTATCTAAAATACTGTTTTATTCAAAAAATATACAGGATTTAGGCATATAATTTATGACAGTTTTTTTAATTTTTCTAAAATAATTGAAAAAATAGTAAGATAATTTAAATTGTTAAGAAAAAGTGATAAGTCTATCATTGATTATTTATGTAAGATTAATAGAAATAATCTATTTGTATAGTCGACTAAATTACTCCATAATTCACGTACTGGAAATGATCTGCTCTAGCAAAAACTCAGCAAGACATCATTCGCAGCAAGATTTTCGTACCCTCTGGATGTGCTTTTATACACATCCTTTTTATGCTCAACCATCCCTATATGGTTGAGCTTTTTTTTATCTAAAATTTGTCTAAGCCTAGGCGCGAATGACCAAACCTGTCTCTGCATCTAAAATTCGGCTAGGTTGTTGGCTTAAGCCTAAATCACCATTTAAATAATGCAGTTGTTGCTGGAAATACTGGGTTGCTTCTTGCAGGGAGCGCGCAGGTTCATGTCCAGCAGGGTTGGCACTGGTTGAAACAATAAAGCCATCAAAAGCATGGCATAAAGCCATACATAAAGGATGGTTGGTCACGCGTACCGCAACTTTCGGGTGTTGTCCTGTAATCCAGTTTGGAATTGCCGCTGTGGTGGGTAACAGCCAAGTGGTGGCACGCTCAGTCGGATGTGTATTGCTCCATGAGGCAATTACACGATCTTGCATATCTGGCTTTAAATCTTCAAGCAGATGTTCTACCTGTGACAGGTGCCCTGCCAGTAAAATGACGCCTTTTTCAATTGGACGTTGTTTGAGGCGTAGAATTTCCAAAAAAGCCTGCTGATTATAAGGATCACAACCTAGACCCCAGACCGCCTCTGTTGGATAGGCCAGAACTTGTCCCTGTTGTAGACATGCAGCGGCTTCGGTGACAGAGGTGGTAATCATGCGAGTTGACCTAAACAGAAATGGGAGAGGGCTATTGTGAACCTTATTTGTGAGGACGACAACGCAGATACAGGCCTGATTGCTGCATTGCTAAGCCCATGAGCTCAAGTTCCATTAAATAAGCTGTGAGTACGGCAATTTCCAAGTCGAGCTGTTGTGCCAAGTGGTCAATACTTTGTCCGACCCAATCCAATTGATGATACAACGCCAATAAATGCTCAGGAATCTGCGTCACGATTTTATGGATAGGTTGTGGCGAGGTGGCTGTATCAGGTATGGTTGTATTGCTTTCTCCTGTTTGAGCATTCATTTTTGAAGATGGCAAGGTTGAGTCAGAGCTCAATTGATCAATATTTTGTTGTTGATATTGCCATTGAGTCGGCAATGCCAAATCTTCAAGCACCTGTTCAGGATGATCCACCAAAATTGCACCTTCACGAATTAATTGATGGCAACCCTGATGAAACTCACTGTAAATATGACCAGGAATAGCAAAAATCAATTTACCTTGCTCGGCTGCGCATTTGGCGGTAATCAGTGAACCACTATTTAAACTGGCTTCAGCAACAATAACGCCTAAACTCAATCCACTCACCAACCGATTACGTCGTGGAAAATTTTGCTGCAAAGGTTTGGTGTGAGGTAAAAATTCTGTAATCACTGCACCGCCACGCTCCACAATCTGCTGGCGGAGTGTATGGTGGGCGCTCGGGTAGGTGCTGTCTAAACCTGTGCCCATGACTGCAATGGTACGATGGTGTGCCAAAGCGCCTTGATGTGCAGCTTCATCAATACCTTGTGCCAGACCGCTATTGATAAAGAAACCTTGCTCACTTAAATAATAGGCAAAATCATAGGCCACTTGCCGTCCGTGTGGGCTGGCTTTGCGACTGCCCACAATTGCGATTTGAGCTTGCAGTAAAGCCTGAGCATTGCCTTGCCCAAATAAAATTGGAGCTTTGTTTGCATAGGGGCGTAGTTGGTTAGGGTAGTTGGGATCATCCAAGGTCAGGATAAAATCACAATGCTGTTGTAATTGTTTTAAGACGTTTTCAAAGGCATGTTGCCCTGACTGACTAAGATATTCTTTAGCACGCTGTTGATGGTTGGCATGTACACGTACTTCTGACCAAGCCAAAAGATGTTCGGGCTGCACTGCGGCAGCCACGGAACCAAAATATTGTTCTAGTTTATAAAAACTCGACAGTGAATGCTGAACCAAATACCACAACTTAATGTAGTCAATTTGATGTGGGGTGAATGAATTCAACATGTCACCATCTCAGACTATTTTTAGTCGTCCATTAGGGGTGTTTGTAAGTTCGCACCCACTTTAATTGGCAATTCGCTGTCTAATACATAGGCATAGCTGATGTGATCAAAGCTTTTGAAGACCATGATATTACCAATGCGTTCGCCTGGAAGTTGCACACGCTCTTTGGTTTTCGGGTCAGTCACAACTTCGCCTTTTTGAGCGACAGAGAATACGTGGCCTGATTGCACGCCATGCAGCGTACCACGGTCAATGGCAACTACACTGTGTTTCGCAGCCGTACCAATAGAGCCCATTACACGAACCACTTGACCACCTGCAGTTACATTTTCGGCATGGGTCGGATAGAACAGTGTTGGCAACATTGGGTCATAAACAGGCAGGACACGGTCACCACGACGCACTTCAGCGTTGTAAGTGTCGGTCAATTCAAGTGTGGTAATGTCATTTTCACCACGTACTGCAATACCTGCTGCAACCTGAGTGAGTTCTAAGCCAGCATTGAATTTTTGACCATTGGCATCGGTTAGGATGTATGGTTCGCCTTCGCGATAGACAGCATAACGTTGACCAACTTCTAGGCCTGCACCACGTGCATACACGCTTTGTCCTTTAGCAGCCAACACGCGTTGATCAGAAGTACCTAAAATATAAGGCGTGCCTTGCAGTGCATCTGCGGCAATAATGCTGCTGCGCTCTAACCAGTGCTTGATGTATTCCAGTGGAATCACAGGAATTGTATTATTTAAAGATTCTACGCGAATTTGTGGCTGTAAATTGGTGCTCTTGCCTGTGTAACGACGGATAATGCCTTCACAGCCATCACCTTCATCTTTACCAATAATTGGGCGACCTTCATAGGTACACATTAACAAGCGGTCACCCGGGAAAATCCAGTGTGGATTTTTCACGTGGCGGTTGCTTGCCCAAATTTCAGGCCAGCGTAGTGGATTATTCAGGAATTTTTTAGAAATATCCCACAAAGTATCGCCTTTTTTCACCACATACACATTCGGTGCATTGGCTTTTAAAGCAGGCGGATTAATATTTCGTGCAGGTGCTGCTTCAGCCACACTCATTGCCCCAAGTCCCACAGTGAGACATACAGCGAGCGCTAAAACTTGCTTTTTAAACCCCAAGACACGAAAAGAGGATGTGTCTGTCAAAACCTTTTTCATTATCATAATTCCTAAAATTATGTATGTAGTTGCGTTATAATAACGATCTTACACACATTTTTTTGATGAAGCATTCCTTCATTCGGTTTTTTGATCAATGGCATATAAGTGAGGACGTCCCATGGCCTTATTACCTATTTTAAGTTTCCCGGATCCCCGTTTGCGTACCATTGCCAAACCAGTTGAAGAAGTGACCGACGAAATTCGTCAGCTTGCTGCAGATATGTTTGAAACTATGTATGCCGCACCAGGAATTGGTCTAGCTGCGACACAGGTAGATCATCATATTCAGCTGATTGTCATGGATTTATCTGAAAATAAAGATCAACCCATGGTCTTCATTAACCCCAAAGTTACCCCATTGACTGAAGAGACCCAACCGTATGAAGAAGGGTGTTTGTCAGTGCCTCAAATATACGACAAAGTTGAGCGTCCGTCACGTGTAAAAATTGAAGCGATTAACCTTGAGGGTCAAACCTTTGAGCTAGAAGCAGATCAACTTCTCGCTGTTTGTATCCAACATGAAATGGATCACTTAAATGGTAAATTATTTGTCGATTATTTATCACCACTCAAAAGACAGCGTGCCCGTGAAAAAGTGGAAAAAGTAGTGCGCCAGCGTCAGAAAGAAAAAGTTGCTGTGAAGCGTTAAAACAAACCACAATCTAGTTGTCCATGTTTAGACCAAAGCATAAAAATCAGCCCAATTTCGATTGGGCTTTGTTATACTTGCGCCACACAAATTCAGGATAGATGTTTTTGTTGTTGCGTAGTGGCTTACTGCTTTCATTTATCGCAGTTTTTTTACAGATTGCTGTATTTTTACAGCCTTTGCTGCCTGAGCAATATCAAGTTGCGCCAGTCTGTGAAACCATCACGCGAGCACTTTTGTTGCCACAAGCCCACGCAGTGCATACAAATTCTTCGCATACTGCACATTCATCTACATCACAGACCGATGATCAGCAACTGACCGTACAGCATGAACATCATCATCACGATGCTTCACATCAATGTCAGTATTGTACGGTCTATGGCAACTTGGTCTTGCCACCTGAATTAGAGCTTAAAGAGGTGCTTGATCGCATTCAGGTACGTCTTTTGGCTTTCCAAAAACGTTTTCAACACGTTTGGTTTGCACTTCAGCAACTCTTTTTACTTCCGCAGGGACGTGCTCCACCTCACTTTGCATAAATTCAATGTTTTTCGGGTCTGCTTTGACCCTAACTGTATTTATGTTTTGAAGTGAGAAATAAAATGGCTCAGCCTAAATTTTTATTACAGCCCATTGCGGCTGCAGTTTGTGTTGCCTGCTATTCAGCAAGTGCGTTTGCCGATCAAAATATGCTGTCTGCGAATACGCATAGTCTTGCGCCTATTGTTGCAACCGCACAACAGGGCAATGATGCCAATGGTTTGGTGGTTCGTGCTAATCCAAAACAACCCATTCAGCCGATTCCAGCCACAGATGGTGCAGACTATTTGCAAAGCATCGTTGGCTTTAGTGCTGTCAACAGTGGTGCGGGTACCAATGGCGATGTGACCTTCCGCGGCATGTTTGGTTCACGTATTAAAATTTTAACCGATGGTTCTGAAAACTTAGGTGCATGCCCGAGTCGTATGGATTCACCAACCTCTTATATTTCACCAGAAAGTTTTGATGAAATTACCGTCATTAAAGGCCCGCAAACGGTGCAATATGCCAACACAGGTTCGGCAGCAACGGTATTGTTTGAGCGTAAGCCTGAGCGATTTGGTGAAGGTCAAAACTATCGTGGCCAAGCCAGTGTCTTGATGGGGTCATTTGGCCGTTTAGATCATAATGTTGAAGCGGCTGCGGGTGATGAGCATAAATACATCCGTTTAAACGCCAACCGTTCTGTAGCAGATAGCTATAAAGATGGTAATGGTACAACTGTTCCTTCGGATTGGGAGCGTTGGAATGCTGATCTCGCTTTAGGTTGGACACCCGATGAAAACACTTGGCTAGAACTGACGGGTGGTCGTGGTGATGCTGAAGTGGTTTATGCAGGTCGTCCAATGGATGGTGCTGAATTTGACCGTGAAAGTTTAGGTTTACGTGTAGAAAAGAAAAATATTACCGATGTGATTAAGAAAATTGAAGCACAGGTGAACTATAGCTTTAATGATCACGTGATGGATAACTATAGTTTACGCGCCAAACCTATGATGGAAATGGCAACTAATGTGACGCGTAAAACATTAAATGCACGTATGGCTGTGACACATGAGTGGGATAAATTACAGTTTATTACAGGTATCGATACCCAAAATAATGAACACAGTATTCGTAAGACAGATACTGAAAATAATATTGCTTATTATGCCTTGCCACGCTTAAAAGATATGAAATTTCAATCTTATGGTGGTTTTGGTGAATTGAGTTATCAGCTTAATGATCAAAATAAATTAGTTGCAGGTGTGCGTGTCGATCAGGTCGAAGTTGATGCAGTGCAAACAGCTCAACAACGTAAAGAAACTTTGCCAAGTGGCTTTATCCGTTTGGAAAATCAACATCCGCACCATGATGCCAAAACGTATGTCGGTTTGGGTTATGTAGAGCGTATGCCGGATTATTGGGAATTGTTTAGCCCTGTTAAAGGTAATGGTAGTGACAATACTTTTAAGAGTATTGATACTGAAAAAACACTTCAGCTTGATTTGGGTTATCAGCATGAACATGGTGCATTCAGCTCTTGGGCATCGGCTTATGTTGGTTTGGTTCAAGATTTTATCTTGACTAAGTACAATGCAAACAATAAAGCTGAAACGCGAAATGTGGATGCAACGATTGCAGGTACAGAAGTTGGTATAGGTTATCAATTTACCGATGCTTTGCAGGCAGATGTGAGCGCTATGTATGCGTGGGGTGAAAACACCACAGACAATACGCCGTTACCACAAATTTCACCTTTGGAAGGACGTTTAAACCTGCGCTATGTGCAGGATAAATATACTTTAGGCGCATTATTACGTGTAGTAGATGGTCAAAGTCGTATCAGTGAGCGTGAAGGAAATATCGTGGGTTATGATGTGAAAGAGAGCAGTGGCTTTGGCGTACTATCTTTAAACGGCAGTTACAACCTAAATAAAAGTGTTGATGTGTCTGTGGGTGTTGATAACGTTTTGGATAAAACTTATACCGAGCATCTAAACAAAATGGGTGCATCAGGGACAGGTTTACCAACCGATCAGCAATTTAATAATATTGGTCGTAACTACTGGGCGCGTATTAGTATGAAGTTCTAATTTGAACTTTATTTAAACCAAAAGCAGGGTTTCGGCTCTGCTTTTTGCTTTTCTATAAGAATAATTACATATAAAACATTGAGTTATGTTTTAAAATTTTGTTTAAAGAAATTGGGTGGATTTTTATTAAAATAAATTTCTAAGATAAAACAGTGAGTTATATGTTTTTGGGTTTATAAAATAAACACTCGAAATATTTCTTTTACAAAAAGCCTTGCATGGCAAAATATTTGGCCTATAATGCACATCCATCGGCGGTGATGTTGATAAAAACTTGTTGAAA
>NZ_JAAZQY010000036.1:0-22480 GCF_012371315.1 Acinetobacter sp. A1 | reverse complement strand
GTTACACGCTTGGCAACAAGACATTAACAGAGTGCGAATTAGTCCTTGAGTATGTTTGAATACATTTTAAGGAACAGTATGTCAATACAATGAATATTTAGGTGATGCCGATGGTGTGACTTACAATGTCGGTATGCGTATGCATTTTTAATTAAGCTGCCGCAGCTTTAAATGATGTGCTTGGTGTATTGTTTAAATGCAAAACATTCAAAGTACGATCGTAGTGGTTTGCTTTAAATAACCGTTATACTTGGCGTTTTGGCCGTATAGAATAGGATATTTTCTTGGATAGCATATTCGATGCTCAGTTAGAATTGAGTGATGCAGAAATGCATTTGTATAGTCGTCAAATTTTATTGGATGGCTGGGACATTGAAGCACAAGAAAAATTAAAACTCGCCAATGTACTGATTGTGGGCTGCGGTGGGATTGGCTGTTTAAGTGCAGAATTACTGGCTCGGGCAGGCGTGGGTAAAATTACCCTGATTGATGCCGATGTGATTGAAACCAGTAATCTGCAACGCCAAATTGCTTATAGCCCTGCAGATTTAGGCTTTTATAAGGCCGAAGTGTTAGCGAAACGTCTTGCAGAAATTAATCCGTTTATCGAGATTGTTAGTTTAACTACCTTGCTGGATGAGCAAAATGCAGGTGATTTAATTGCTCAACAAGATTTGGTGTTAGATGGCTGTGACAATTTCAGCACCCGTTATTTGGTCAATCAAATTTGTCAAAAATTCAATGTGCCTTTGCTCAGTGCATCAGCAATTGGCTTTCAAGGGCAAATGTTTATGGTAGAAGGCGATTCGGCTTGCTATGCGTGCCTGTTTCCCAAAGAAGAACATGCTAACGAGAGTTTACGCTGCGCAGACAGCGGGGTGCTGGCCAGTACCCCAAATGTAATGGCGAGCTTACAAGCACACCATGCGTTGTTGTATTTAGGTTTAGGCATTACTGCACTCAAGCAAAAATTATTGCTTTGGGATGGTCTAAGCATGAAACAACGCATATTGGCTTTCGAAAAAGATACAGACTGCCCAGTTTGTCAGGCAAGATAGACTTTCTCTCTTATCATTATTTGTTAAACTCACACTACTTTAATATGACTCAGACATGATGAAAAATAATATCTGGTTAGATGGTTTACGTTCAGTTGCCCGTATGGGTGAAACTGCAGTGGTGGCGGCCAAGGCTGGCATTAAATACGCAACTGAAAAACCAAGTAACGCCAAACTCATGCGCGAAACATTTGAATCTTTGGGTTCAACCTATATTAAGCTGGGCCAATTTATTGCCAGTACGCCGTCTTTGTTCCCACGTGAATATGTCGAAGAATTTCAAGGTTGTTTAGACCAGACACCAAGCTTGCCATTTAGTTATGTGCAGCAAGTGTTAGCGTCTGAATTTGCAGGGCGCAATCTAGATGAAATTTTTGCCTCTATTGATGAAACACCATTGGCATCGGCGTCTATTGCGCAAGTGCATGCGGCTAAATTGGTCAGTGGCGAAGATGTGGTGATTAAAGTGCAAAAGCCAGGTGTAGAGACAATTCTTTATACCGATTTAAACGTCCTGCACTGGGCCACCAAAATACTTGAAAAAGCAGTACCTAAGGTCAAATTTGCATCTTTGGCCGATATTGTAGAAGAAATCAAAACCCGCATGGTGCGTGAAGTAGACTTTATTGAAGAAGCACGTAACCTTGATGATTTTATCAACTACCTGAATTTGACTCAAAACAATAAAGCTACTGCACCTAAAGTATATCATCAGTATTCAACCCGTCGGGTACTAACCATGCAGCGCTTGTATGGTGTGCCCTTGACTGATTTTGAAGTAGTCAAAAAAGTATCTAATGATCCATCACAAGTACTGATTACAGCCATGAATACTTGGTTTGGTAGTTTGATGATGTGTAACAGTTTCCATGCAGACCTACACGCAGGCAACCTGATGTTGCTTGAAGATGGTCGGGTGGGCTTTATTGATTTTGGTATTGTTGGGCAGCTTAACCCTGAAGTGTGGACGGCTTGTATGGCCTTTATGGATGCCTTGCAAAATACCAATTACACGCTCATGGCAGAGAATATGCTGAAAATGGGCATGACCGATACTCAAATTGATACACAAGTTTTGGCTGCGGACTTAGAGCGTTTATTCAGCGGTGTATTATTGGCCGACCCTCAAGAATTACTAACTTCTAATCCTGCCGATTTAAACGACATTATGATGGACATGGTCGCGGTAGGTGAGCGTCATGGGATTCGCTTCCCACGTGATTTTGCTTTGCTGTTCAAGCAAATGTTGTATTTCGATCGTTTCATGCGCGTGTTGGCACCTTATACTGACATTTATGCAGATCAACGATTGCAGATGGTGCAAAGCATGGACCCCAACCTTTTGTTGAAACATTAAGGGTCAAACGGTACTTAATTTAGTAGATTTAAAATCCCTCTTCGCCAAGAGGGTTTTTCTCATATTGATCGTGACGATTCATAATAGCTGCTCATTGAGATAGCAATGACACACGAATTTTGCAGGTTTTAAATGGACGCAATTATCATTGAAGGCTTAAAGGTAGAGACAGTGGTCGGCTGTTTTGCATGGGAGCGTCAGATTCAACAGCCTTTGATGTTGGATTTAATTATTGCAACCAATTTAGATCAGGCTGCCACTTCAGATGAGTTACAGGACACTCTAAATTATGCTGAAATCTGCAGCATTTCTGCACAGGTCATTCAAAATGCTGCGCCTAAATTAATCGAACATGCAGCAAAATTGGTGCTCGATGCACTTTTTACTACCTTTGCAGCAATTGAATCTATTACCATCACGATTCGTAAACCTGCCATTATTCCAGAAGCCCATTCTGTAGGAATTCGTCTTGAACGCCACCGACACGATTTTTGCCCTCGCTCTGGCGAGTAACTGTGAAGCTTCACGCCAGTTTAAACAGGCCTATCAGCAAATTGCTGCCTTGGGTGAAACACAGTTTTCGCAAATTTATCTCATTCCTTGCCGTGATGGGATCGGTGCAGATTACTGGAATTCTGCTTGCTTAATCAAAAGTCGTTTGAGCTATGCACAGTTGAATGTCATTCTCAAGGAAATGGAAGTTGCAGCAGGGCGTGTGCGTCCATCGCACGATATCCCACTGGATATTGATATTATTGCGTGGGGAGCAGATTTAGCCCACATGCAATTAAATCCGAAAAAACTGCCTTTGGCTTTAGATGTTAAAATTCCAATGTGGGAAATTTGGCAAGATCAAGCATTTATGCATCCTGAGCATCATTATCCAGTGGTGCGTTGTGACGAATAAATCAGGCAATTAAAGTCATTATTACGTGATGAATCTTCAGCATTTTGGCAGAGATGCATGATCTTAGGTTGCTGACATCAGCATGTCATATTCTGTGGGTATTTTTGTATAAAAAACCATCGAAAACCATATCGTTGCTGTATGCATACAGGCTACAGTCAGAAAACTATCCACAAAATCTGCGGATAAATCTTGGGATAACTTAAAATTCATTATTTTCGCTTATTTTTGGATGTTCTATGGTAAGCGTCCGCTGAACCCCATACCAATTTTTAATTCGATTTAGGTTTCCAGCAGTGTGGCAGTAACTCTTCAATCTGGGTCACTTTATGTGTCGGCAGCCTTTTCAGCACATCACTTAAATAGGCATACGGATCCAAGCCATTCAGCTTTGCTGACTGGATTAATGTCATAATATTGGCTGCTCGCTGACCGCTGCGCAGCGAACCTGCAAATAACCAGTTCTTACGTCCCAACGCCCAGGGGCGCATCTGGTTTTCCACCCAGTTATTGCAAATTGGTAGATTGCCATCATCCAGATAGCGGCTTAAAGCTGGCCAACGCTTCAGAGTGTAATTGATGGCCTTGGCGGTTGGAGAACTCGATGGCACCGTCAGATAATGTTGGTTGAGCCATTCATACAGTTGTTGCATCACCGGTTGGCTGTGCTGTTGTCGGTATTCGCGGCGGTGTTCTGCTGTACTATCGGTCTTTTTCCTGAGTTCTGCTTCTATCGCATACAGTTTCTGAATCATCAGTAATGCCTGTTCAGCGATCTGACTTTTCCCAGTCACATGCAGTTCATGGAATTTACGACGTGCATGCGCCATGCAGCCCACCTCAATGACATCGCCTGATTTAAAGCGTGCTTTATAACCACTGTAATCATCACAGACCAGATGGCCCTGCCAGCCATTCAGGAACTCTTCTGCATGCTGACCTGAACGGCTATCCTGAAAGTCATAGATCACCGCTTGAACTGGATTGTACTGTGTAGTGGCATAGGCCCAGACATAACCTTTCTTCGGTTTTTTATCATTCTCACCCATCCGCATGATGGTGACCGGCGTTTCATCGGCATGGATCACCCGCTGTTGCAGCACCACCTGTTTTAAGGCATTGGCCAAAGGTTCCAGTTCCACACCGCAGCGACCAATCCAGTCAGATAAAGTAGATCTGGACAGATCAATGCCCGCCCGCTGATAGATCAGACGTTGACGGTACAGCGGTAAATGATCGGCATACTTCGATACCAGCACATGGCTGAGCAGTTCAGGTGAAGCAATGCCTTTATCAATCACATAGGCAGGCATCGCTTGCTGAGTCAGGGTGTCACACTGATCACAGACCCATTTGCCACGAACATGCTGTTCCTTGTAGAACTGTGCCGGTCTGAAATGCAGTTTTTCACTGATATCTTCGCCGATACGACGGAGTTGGCAGCCACAAGCGCATTGGGTTGATGCAGGTTCATGCTCAATACGGATGGTGTGTAGATGATCGGGCAGCAGTCGACGTTTAGGTTTGTTGACTGTGGCTTTCTCTGTCGATGCATCGGTTTTATCTGCATTCAGCCGCTCCAGTTCCAAATCAACTGCTGCGATATCTTCTTCGACCGCTTCGTCCCATAGATGGATTTGTTTTGCAGTGAGATGTTCGTTTTTACTGCCGAATTTGTGCTGTTTAAATAGTGCGAGTTCATGCTCGTATTTTTGATTGAGAATAGAAAGATGTTGAACTTTAGAATCTAATTGCTGATTGGTGACTTCAAGATGTTGAACTCTGGCATCTAATTGCTGGTTTGATTGTGCTAGAGACTGATGCTGCATCGCCAACTGTCTGGTGAATTCCAGCAGTTGTTCATGGGTCAGTTGGCTTAAGTCAGGCAGCGTATTCATGACCGCAGTATGCCTGAGGTCATGAGAAGAATGAAATAGAACGTTTGGAGAATAGCAGAATGGAACAGCCTGGTTTAAAGCATCGTCACCACCTGCTGTCGTCCAATGCGCTGCCAGGGCAAACCCTGGATTAATGCCTGTAACTGTTCCGGGTTGAGGGCCACGGTTTCACCTTGGTGAACTTGAGCCCAGTGGAATTTTCCCTGTTCCAGCCGCCTGGCACACAGCCAGATGCCCAGTCCATCATGTACCAGCACTCTCATACGATGGCCACGTTTATTACAGAACAGGTAGGCGCAATGCGGTTTGATTGAGCCAAAGGCTTTCATAATCTGCGCCATGACCGTATCCATCCCTGCTCGCATATCCAGAGGTTGGGTGGAGAGCCAGATTTCATCAATGCGGATCATGTTGCAAGTACCTTGAGTAATTCTGCTAAAGCAGATATTTTCGATACTTGCCATTTCAAGCCAATTTCTGCTTTTGAGTGGGGTAAAGTAATTTGAACTTTTAACATGTCAGTAGGAGTAGGATCTAATGGTGCAGAGCAAGATAAGGCAATAAATGCAGGTTTATTCGGTAGTGGTGAGCGATCATTCCCTGGCTTACCATCAATTAAGCGAATCCATTTGGATACAAGATTTGTATTCAATCCATGTTGCAAAGCGACCGAAGCAATTGAAACGTCCGGTGCTTTACAAGCCTGAACGATCTGCTGTTTAAATTCAGCACTGTATGTTCTTCGTTTTTTCGCAAGAGATGCGATGGATGTCTGATTATTTGTAGTCATAAATTTAAGTCCCCACTTGTTTCTAAGTGGGGACTAAATTAAGGCTTATAGGATGAATTCAGAAGGTGTGTTCAGCGGACGCTTACGTTCTATGTGACTTGCTTTTTGTTGCAATAGGCATAAAAAAACGCCCATTCTAATGAGCGTTTTCACATGATTAGACGATTAAATATAATAACTGGTCTTGGTCATTAGCTTGGAAATAGCGGTCATGGTTAAGCGTACAGGTACGGGCAACTCAACACCACCTGCATTAAGTGCCGTATCACGATGATGTAATTCATCTTCATTCATTTGCACCAAAATTTTACGTGAACGGTCATCTTGTTCAGGTAGCTGACTAATATGATGCTGTAAATGCAAGCTCACTTGACGCTCGGTTTCTGCCACAAAGCCCAAACTGTATTTATCGCCTGCAATGCCTGCAATTGCACCCATTCCAAATGAAAGGCCGTACCATACAGGGTTGAGCAGGCTGGTATGGCTGTCTAATTCTTTTAAACGGTCTTCACACCATGCCAAATGGTCTTGTTCCTCAATTGCAGCCTGTTCCATTTCACGACGTACATTGGGTAATTTGGCGGTTAAAGCCTGACCGTGATACAAGGCTTGGGCACATACTTCGCCACTGTGATTAACACGCATTAACCCAGCAACATGACGCGCTTCACTCACAGCCAATTTGGTTTCAACCGCATTGCCTGGGTTTTCGCGTTGTGCCGAAGTTGTACCTGGCACTAAGCTGCGCAAGGCTTGGTCAAATGAGTGAATAAACTTGTCTATACCTGTGTAATGACGCATGAACTTAATCCTCCAAAGAGTCTTGTGCAGTATCTAACATTGGCTTGAGCTTTAACAAGAGCCAAATCGTGAAAATGGCACTTAAAACCGCTGTGATACTAAACAGAATTTTTAAATCAATTTTTAAAACACTTAAAATTAAAATCGAGAAAACCGCAGACGACACCATAAAAATGGCATTTAAAATATTATTGGCGGCAACCACACGTGCACGGTGTGAGCGAGGAGAATAAGCCTGCATCATGGCATATAAGGGTACAATGTAAAAACCGCCACTAACTCCCAATAAAGTAACTGCAAGCATCACGTGATAATAGCTCCAGCCTTGCTGAAACACGGCTGATAAGCCTAGTAGTTCACCTGTTTGAGGCGGTACAAAGGCCAATGCACCTGCTAAATAAAAAGCGAAAATGGTTAGACCTACTGCACCAATTGGAACCATTTTTATATTGACTTCTGAGCCACCTAATTTGCGGCACAGCAAAGAACCTGCACCAATGCCAACTGAAAATAGGGTGAGTAATAAACTCACCACGTTTTCAGAAGCATGTAGATTCTGCTGAGTCAGTTGTGGAATTTGGGTCAAATAAGTTGCCCCATAAAACCAATACCAAGAGTTTCCAAGTAAGATCAAAAAAATCATCGGCAGGCTTTTGGCATATTTTAAAGTCTGGAAACTGGTACGGAAAAAATTCCAGTCAATTTCAATCTCGGGTGCAGTCACACGCTGGGTTAATACAAAACGACTGGACGCATAGCCAATCAGTGCAATTACAATGCCTGTCAGGCTAATCCACAGTAAATTTCCCGCAGAAACAGAAATGACAGCACCACCTAAAATCATACCCAGTAAAATGGCAATTGAAGTCCCTGACTGGAAAATAGCATTGCCCGACATCAGTTCATGCGGTTTGAGCACTTCGGGCAAAATGGCATATTTAATTGGGCCAAAGAAAGTCGATTGAGCGCCCATTAAAAATAAAGCAATCAATAGCAACCATAAATTTCCCAACAGGAAACCTGCAGTACCAATGAGCATGATGATAATTTCGAGCAATTTAATGGCACGTACCAGTTGCGCTCGCTCGTATTTGTCTGCCAGTTGCCCCGCAGTCGCTGAAAAAATGAAATAAGGCAAAATAAACAGTAGAGCAGCTAAGTTATTTAGCGTACTGACATTTGCAGACTGCTGACTAATCCAGCCATAGGTAAAGACCAAAAGCAGCGCTTGTTTATAAACATTATCATTGAGTGCGCCAAAAAACTGAGTGAGAAACATCGGCAAAAAGCGCCGACTTCTCATTAACTGTTCATTTTTTTCCATGCGTGATTAACTTCGTTTAGTTTTATTAAGAAATGTGACCGCTTGATATAATAGTACAGAAAATCATGTATGATGTTTCAAGTCTTTTCACTGATGAAAAAATCAAATAAATTGGTGTTTGCACGCGCGTTCATTGGGGTTTTTCCATAAAAATTAAATCAGTTTAGAGTTGTTTATGCCTGTCAATACAAACTTTAAAAAATCAGTACTTTGTTCCAGTATGCACGCTATTTTGTGTTGGAATATGCCAAAAAATATCGGGCTTGGTCTGTTTTTGGGTTTTGTTGCATCTTCAAGTTTTGCTGAAAGTATTCCAGCGGCAAATACAGTGCAACAAGCAACAGGTGAAATTAATACTGCAACGATCCAAACACCTGTGGCAGAAGAAGCACAGAGCCTCGAAGCCGAAATTAAGCAACTGGCTGCAGCACAAGGTAAAGATAGCGCCGAAGAGTTACAAAAAATAGAAGAAGCAATGCAGCAGGCGCAAGCGCCAGAAGTTGATAGTTTGCAAATGTTGCAACAGCAACAACAAGCTGGTATGACATTTCCCGAATTTCAACCTATTGAATTTGAAGACCTGGAAGATTTACCTGTCGCACCTGTAGATCAAAATCTTGCTAATGAAATTTTTCAGGTGGCAGAACAAGCCAAGCAAGAAGCGATGCTAGATCGTAATGGTCAGGTTCCTGAAACCTTGGTGCAAGATGCAACTCAAGAGGAGTTGCTACAAATTAACCAAGCACCCGTTAATGTAGATGCATTAATGTCGAGCATTCAGGCAGACAGCAAAATTGTAGTCGAAGCTAACCCAGCAGACAGTACCATGACCGAATTGGGCTGGATGACACAGGCTGAAAATGCAGATCAACCGGGTTTTTTCAGACGGCTATTACATAAAGTCCGCCCACCGCGTGAACTCAATACTGCCAAAGTGCCAAGGATTAGTGCCGATGTTGTGATTAGCGCAAACAGTGCTCAAAATGGAACACAAAACGCCATTGGAGAAGTTTCACCAGAAGCTTATCGCACAGCGGTAGATAATTTAAGTGCCAACATTAAGGCAAAACTCTCAAGTTTTACCCAAGAATCGTTTGCAGACTTTCCAGTGGCCTTGCCACAGTTGCGCACCTTATCCAATCAGGCAGCGCAGGCGGTGGGGTTTTACAATGCCGAATTTAAATTTGAAAAACTTAGTGACAGTCGCGTACGTGTAAATGTAGTGCCTAATCCACCTGTGGCGATTAAACAACAAAATATAGAGTTTACGGGCGAAGGGCAATACGAGGCACAATTTCAGGTCATTGGCGTATTGCCAGATCAAGAAGTAGATGACGTGTTCAATCATGGTTTGTACGAGCAAACCAAAAAGCGAATTACCGATGCTGCCACAGACAATGGATATTTCGACAGTTATTGGCGTTTGCATGATGTTAAAGTCGCACAGCCGCAAAATACAGCAGATATAAATTTACGCTATGAAACGGGCGAGCGTTACAAACTTGGTGCAGTGGAATTCCGTATGAGCGATCCAAATCAGGAATTCCCGCTTGATATGGACATCTTACAAAGTATGGTGACTTGGCAGGAAAATGCTGACTATACCTTTTGGCGTGTCAATGGTTTAGCCAACAACTTAACCAACTCACGTTATTTTAACTACACTTTGGTTGATACAATTCGTCCTGATCCTGTAGAGCATCCTTTAGAATTGCCACCTGATATTCAGGCCTTGGTCGATCAGCAAAAGCTGTCTTTGGGTGATGCTACGGTTACAGATAAAAAGCAGGTGGCTTCTTCGCAAGAAGTTACACAGTCTGTGGTGAATGAAGCGGAATTTGCGGGTACAGAAGAAGGACCTGCCAATGAAAACCTACGCACCCTGCAAGTTCAACAAGAAAATAAGCAAACTGAAGAAGAGCGCTTTAAAGAACAAGCGCGTATAGATAAAAAAATTCCTGTCATTGTGACCTTAAATGCAGACCGTTTAAACAGTGCTGAAGTTGGTACAGGTTATGGTACAGACACGGGTGTCCGTTTACGTGGGCAGTATCGCCGTGCCATTGTCAATAAACGAGGTCATTCATTCGATGCCAACTTGGAGCTATCTGAAATTCGTCAAGCCATAGATGGGCGCTATAACATTCCGTATAACCATCCATTAAATGACTATGTGGCCTTAGTTGGTGGTTATGAGCGTGAAGAGCGTGATGATGTTGCACAAGGTAGTGGCTTATTAATCGAATCTGCGGTTGCAGGTGCAGACCGTGTGATTAAAAACCCAATGGGGAGCTGGCAGCATACCTTTGGCCTGCGCTACCGTTTAGACCGCTTAACTGAAACAGGCGATGTATTTTTAGATAATGTCCCTGATGCCTTTATTGCGAATGGAGATGTTGAGCAGCAATCGTTATTGCTTGGCTATGAAATTTCCAGAACAGACAGCAACCGACGAGTAAATCCAAGCAAGGGATTTAGACAAATTTATAAAGTAGAACTGGGCAGCGAATCATTACTTAGTGATGCTGATTTAGCCATATTTAATGCAGGCTGGCGCTTTATTTATTCCATGGGTGAAAATGACAATCACCAGTTTGTGGGGCGTAGTGACTTAGGTTATATCTACACCGAAGACTTTAAAAAAGTACCTTATAACTTGCGTTATTTTACGGGGGGCGACCAGAGTCTGCGTGGCTTTGACTATAAATCTTTAGCACCACAGATTGATGGCTTTAAAATTGGTGGTCAGGCTTTGGCTGTAGGCTCTTTGGAATATAACTATCAATTTAAAGAGGGCTGGCGTGCTGCGGTATTTAGTGACTTTGGTAATGCCTACGATACAGATTTTAGTAATGACACCGAATATAGCGTAGGCTTGGGTGTGCGTTGGGCATCTCCAATTGGTCCAATTCGGATAGATGTGGCATCGGGTATTTCAGATGACAACCATCCAATCCGTCTACATTTCTTTATTGGCTCTCAACTATAAATTTAAGACTTAGAGAACATTATGGCTGAAGTTGAACAGCAACCAGAAACCCCAGAGATGCTGCCCAAAAAGCGTCGAATACTCAGGAGTGTTTTACTGTCACTACTGTTTATGCTGATTCTATTGGTATCTGCTTTGGTGGTGATGTTCTCAACAGACCGTGGTTCTAAGTTTTTACTTGATAGTGTCTTGCAACGTCAGGAAATTATTCATTATGAATATGAAGGTGGTAATTTATGGCGCGGTATTATTCTGCGCAATATCATCGTCAGCTTAAAACCTGTAGATGTCAAAATTGACCGTGCCGATGTCGTTCTTGGTTGGCGTGCTATTTTAGATAAAGAAATTCATTTAAATCGTGCCGACGTGCGTAATCTGCGAATTTATCCTAAAGGCCCACCGAGTGACGATCCATTCAAATTCAATGAAATTCGTCTGCCATTTATACTGCGCTTAGACACTGCAGATGTCGATCATTTATTAATTCAAACGGCTTCTGGCACTCAGGTCGATTTTTACGACATTCATTTAAATAACGCTTTATGGTCAGGCACAGAGCTCAAATTTGAAGACTCGCACATGGACATGGGCTATTTGAATGTGCGTAATGCAACAGGCGATATGAAGTTTGAGGGCAAATATCCACTAAACGTGACGGGTGATCTAAATCTGCCATCCTTGCACAATAGTCTGAATATCCATGACATTAAAGTCGTGGCGAAAGGCACTTTAGATACCATTCAAGCTGGTGTGGCAACCAATACGCCTGATTTATTAACAGGTTGGGTCGTGTTACATCCAATGCGCAAGCAAGTGCCGATGTTTGGTGAACTACAATTTAAACAATATCACTGGCCTATTTTGACGGAACAGCAGTTGTTTACCCAAGCAGGTGCAGCCAAATTTAAAGGGGGTATTAAACGTCTGGATATTGATATTGCGACCGATTTAAGTGGAAAGAATATTCCACAAGGGCAATATACAGGCTTGATGTACACCGACTTGGTGAATCAGCTCAACATTAGTAATTTAAATGCACAACTTATGCAAGGTGCTGCCAATGTTGCAGGTGTAGTGAGCTGGAAAGATCGAGTGAGTTGGGACTTAACTGGGCGTTTGGACAAAATTAATCCGAAAGACCCCCTAATTCCACAAGTAGTCAAAGACTTTTTACCGCCAAGCCTTGATGCCAATTTGACTTCTAAAGGCCATTTGGAAAAAGGGATGCATTTAACTGCACAAGTTGATTTTGACCGATTTGAAACATGGAACTTAAAATTAGATCAAAACCCAGCACAGGACAAAGCGGTCAATCCAATGTTGTTGGATGTGCGCTGGAATAATATTGACCGTGCAGTGCCTTATGTGGGTTGGCTAAAAAGTGAATCGGGGGATGTACAGTTAGCATTGGTTGAGGGACAGCAAGATATTTTTGTGGCGACCAAAGTCAGTGCGCATGAGCAGACGGCTTTGCCTGCAGGTATGTATCAAGCCAAATTAAACCTTAAAAACAACCGTTTAAATATTCCAAACTTTAAGCTAGATACGGGCAATAGTCACTTGGCAGGCAGCGCCGTAATTGATTTACCTTCTGACAAACGTCAGTTGAAATGGAATGCGGTGTTGGCAGCCAAAGATTTTAATCCACAAACTGTGGTAGCGGCAGCACCAGTAAATGTGCTGAATGGGCAGTTAAAAGCTAATGGTTTTGCATTGCCGAATCAGCAAATTATTCATTTAAATGATGTGAATTTAACTGGGCGACTGGCCAACCAAAATGAAAGTGTACATTTAACAGGGCAAAGCACGATTGCTTTACTGTTCCATGATGCCAAAGCAGGCGGTGGTTTTAAAAGTTTTGCGGTGAATTATGATGGTGACCTAAATGCCAGCGCAATTCAGGGCAGTCAAGGCAGTTTAAAGCTGAAAGTTTCGGGCACACCTGAGCTGATCAAAATTAGTGATTTACGTCATAACGGAGTCGCGGGGCAAATTGTGGCAGATGGTTTATTACATCTGAACAATGGGATGGGCTGGAATTTAAATGCTTCTTTAATTCGTTTTAAACCACATTATTTTGTATCGAGTGTACGTGGTGAATTATCAGGAAACATCCGCACACAAGGCATTTGGTCAGAAAAGCAGAAGCGTATTAACATTGAGCGTCTAAATTTAGCTGGTATGCTGAATAATAAACCTGTACGTGGTACAGGTAATTTGGCGATGGTGATTGATTCCAATCAAAAAGGTTTCTTGCCACAACAGTTTGAAGCCAATAATTTGTATCTGTCTTATGCCAAAAACCAGCTACAAGCCACTGGCAATGCACAAAACCTACGCATTAAAGTCAATGCACCCGCCTTATACGAAGTATATTCGGGCTTACGTGGGCGTGCCTATGGTTATTTAAATGTGCAGTCGCAACCACGTTTGAAAGCAACCGCCAATTTAGCGGTTGATCAGTTCAGTTTTAATAATATTTTCAGTGTACGCAAATTGCGCATACAGGGTGAATTGCCAACGTCTGAAAATACCGCAACATTGATGACCGCATCGCTGGAACATCTACGCAGTGGCAATCGTGGGATTGAACAAGGTCAAATTGCGCTGGCAGGCACACGTCAGGCGCATGTATTAAAACTTGAAGCAGAAAATAAACTGAGTAAGTTTTATGTTCAACTTGCAGGTGGTTTGAATGCGCAAAACGATTGGATTGGACAAATCCAGAAAGGTGATTTTGACTCATTAAGAACCCACTTGGCGCAACGTCAAAATGCAGCGGTAATCTATCAGCATAAAAACAGTGAGCTGTATGTGGGGGCACATTGCTGGATGAGCCAGCAAAGTCAGTTGTGTTTTGATCAGCCGATTCGAGTCAGTAAAACCAAAGCCAATGCATCGTTTGTGACACAAAACCTAGATTTAAACGATTTTGCTGCCTTTATGCCTGAAGGTCTTGCCATTACAGGTAAGGTCAATGGTCATGCCAAAGCAGCTTGGGCCAAAGGGCAGAAACCTAAAATTGATGCGCATCTGATTACTCGTAATGGTGTGATTGGTATTGCAGCAGATGACCCGCAAGATATTGGCTCTACTTTACGCTATGAACAAGTCGCTTTGGTGGCTAAAAGCATTGCCGATGGTTTACAGTTACGAATGGATGTCAAAACGCCTGAAATTGGTGCAGGTTATGCCAATGTGGTGATAGATCCTTACAGCAAAAATATGCCAATGCGTGGTGAAATCGCCTTCGATCAAGTGCAACTAAAAGTCTTTAAACCGTTTATTGCCGATGTGCGTTCCATGGCAGGTACTCTGTCTTTTGCAGGTAAGGTCAATGGCACGTTAACCTCACCTTTAATCACTGGTGAAATGCGACTGAAAGATGGCGCACTCAGCATGATTTCCTTACCTGTGAATTTGACCAATGTGCAGCTGTACTCATCAATTCGGCAAGATCAAGCCTCTATTAATGGTGCATTTAATAGCGGTGGTGGTGTAGGACGTTTAACAGGTAGTGTGGATTGGAAAAATGATCCTCGAATTCAGTTAAATTTAAATGGTAAAGATTTATTAATACGTCAGGCGCCGTTAATTACTGCAATGATTACGCCTGATGTCTCTTTGGATGTTTTACCGTTCCAGAAAAAACTGAGTTTAAAAGGGAAAGTAGATGTACCACGTGCGTTAATTTCTATGCCTGAAGTTTCTGCACCCGTGGTGAATGTGTCTTCTGATGTACGTGTAGTACATGAAGGTCAAGATCAGCTCGCATTACTACGTTCAGCACGTCCATGGGATATCCGAGCAGATTTAGAGCTAAACTTGGGTGATCAAGTGATTTTCCAAGGTTTTGACAGCCGTATTCCACTTATTGGACGTTTGTATCTTTCTCAACGTGGTTTGGAAACTGCCATGCGTGCCAATGGTGCAATTGGTGTTAGTCAGCGTGTAAAAATTGAAGCATACGGACAGAGTCTGGACTTAAACCGTGCGATTGCACGTTTTAATGGCCCGATTTCAAACCCAACTCTAGATATGGATGCCAATAAAAACGTACAAGGCAGTATGGTGGGCTTTAGGGTTACAGGTACAGCCAGCAGCCCAAATATTCAGGTTTATAACGATGCGGGTTTATCTGAACAGGAAGCATTAAATGCTTTGATTACAGGACGTATCAATGAAGGTACTAGCGGTCTGAGTCAAACTGAAAGCTTTAAGTCGGATGTAAACAATACCATTGCTGCAGCAGGGATCAGTATGGGCTTGGGTGGCACACGTGCCTTGACCAACCAAATTGGACGTACATTCGGTTTAAGTGGTTTAGCGCTTGATGCCCAAGGTACGGGGGATGACACGCAAGTTAGTGTGACGGGTTACATTACTCCAGACTTATTTATTCGTTATGGTGTGGGCGTATTTACCCCAGTGAATAAACTGACCTTGCGTTATCAAATGAATAAGCGCTTGTATTTGGAAGCCAGTCAGGCTTTAGAACGTGCGGTGGATATTTTCTATAATTGGCGTTTCTAACCGCAGCTAAGTCAGATAAAAAATGCGCTCTACATGAGCGCATTTTTTCAATGAAATTTCTTATTTTGTTGAACATTGATTATCATAAGCCTAATAGGAGAGCGTGAATGAAAAAGATTTTGGTTGTTACTGCCGTGCTTGTATTAATGGGCTGTGCAGAAAAAAAACCTCTAACCCCAGAAGAGCAATGGCAAGGTTACTGCAGAAGTGTTGGAAATGCAGCACGTACCATTATGCTAGATCGTCAAAATGCAATTGAAAAAGAACGAGCTATTGAGCATGCCAACAAAATTGAAGATGATACGACCCGTACTTTTATTTTAGAGATTATTGAGCAAATTTATGCTTTGCCAATAGATGAAATTAAGGGCGATGCAGATGCCGCACGTGAAAAAATCCGTGCTCAGTTTACTGAAAAATGTATTGCTACACCGCATGATAAAATGCCAGATTACAAACCGTTCTAAAAGAACGGTTTTTTTATGAATATTTATTATTCTACCAACAGTAATTTCAAAACTTAAATAGCCTAAACAGTGTCTAGTATTCGTTGTCAGGCCATTAAAATTTCCCACAAATAAATTGTGACAAGTTCTTAATCTTAAAACTAGCAATACTTATCTTTTTACTGAATAATGAATTTATAACAAAAACAGTAGGAGCGCATAATGGAAGTGGTTGCTTACCTGCATAATGCAGACTTGCTCTTAGAAGATGAACAGGGTGTCGCCATTGTTGGTGGTAGTCACTATGTTTTAAGTTTAGGTGATCGGGTTTTTTTACGTCAGCAAATAGATGAGCCCGCAAAGATTTATCAAGTACAGATTTCATTTGCTAGTGCAGCGCATTGTATGCTGCATGAAGATGAAATTCAGCTCAAATTTGAAGGTAGCCGTGAACAATTACAGCACTATCTTCAAGCTACTACAGTACACTAAGGTGGAATATCTTTCATTTTAGATAGAAGGCAACATTGGGTTGCCTTTTTTACGAGTTAAACTTTAGGCAAAAGTTAAAGTGAATGCAGTTTAAGTCAAAATTAAGTCATGTTTTGCCTGTAAATTGAACAATATGCGCATCATTTAGTTATAAAATAATGGGCATCACAAAGAAACACTTTAGTTGCATTAACTTTTAACTGGAAGTTTAGTAAAATTTTGCAGTCCATATTATTTGTGATGCTTTGCAAAAGCAGGAATTCGCAAATAATTTTTTAAAAAAGAGGAATAACACCGTGCTAGAAGCTTACCGCCAACACGTTGAAGAACGTGCCGCACTCGGAGTCCCACCGAAGCCACTTGATGATGTGCAAACAGCTGCATTAGTTGAATTATTAAAAAATCCACCAGCAGGCGAAGAAGCTTATTTAGTTGATTTGCTTGAAAACCGCGTACCAGCAGGTGTTGACCAAGCGGCATACGTTAAAGCTGCTTTCTTAGCTGCTGTAGCAAAAGGTGAAGCAACCTCTCCACTCGTGTCTAAAAAGCGTGCTGTTTACTTACTAGGTACTATGCTTGGTGGTTACAACGTAGCACCTTTAGTTGAGCTTTTAGACAATGCAGAATTATCTGGCTTAGCTGCTGATGCATTGAAAAACACTTTGCTTGTATTTGATGCGTTCCATGACGTAGCAGACAAAGCAAAAGCAGGTAACGAAAACGCGAAAGCAGTTTTACAATCTTGGGCTGATGCTGAATGGTTCACTAGCCGTAAAGATGTACCTGAAGAAATCAAACTTACAGTTTTCAAAGTAACTGGCGAAACTAACACTGACGACTTGTCACCTGCACAAGACGCATGGAGCCGTCCAGACATTCCATTGCACGCAAATGCAATGTTGAAAAACGTACGTGATGGTATCAACCCAGAAGTTCCTGGTGAAGTTGGTCCATTAAACCAAATCAAAGACTTAATCGCGAAAGGCAACCAAGTTGCTTACGTGGGTGACGTTGTAGGTACAGGTTCTTCTCGTAAGTCTGCAACTAACTCTGTACTTTGGTTCTTCGGTGACGAAATTGCGCACATTCCAAACAAAAAAGATGGCGGCTACTGCTTAGGCGGTAAAATCGCGCCAATCTTCTTTAACACAATGGAAGATGCGGGTGCTTTACCTGTAGAAATCGACGTTTCTAACATGAACATGGGTGATGAAATCACTCTTAAGATCGACCATGCTGCTGCTAAAGTAACAGCGTTCAAAGACGGCGCGCAAATCGCTGAATCTGAACTTAAAACTCCAGTGCTTCTAGACGAAGTACGTGCTGGTGGTCGTATTAACTTGATCGTTGGTCGTGGTTTGACTGCTAAAGCGCGTGAAGCTTTAGGTCTTGCACCATCTACATTGTTCCGTACGCCAGTACAACCTGAAAACACAGGTAAAGGCTTCACTCAAGCTCAAAAAATGGTAGGTCGCGCTTGTGGTCTTCCAGAAGGTCAAGGTGTTCGTCCAGGTACTTACTGCGAACCTAAGATGACAACTGTTGGTTCTCAAGATACAACAGGTCCGATGACGCGTGACGAATTAAAAGACTTAGCATGCTTAGGTTTCTCTGCAGACCTCGTTATGCAATCTTTCTGTCACACAGCTGCGTATCCAAAACCAGTTGACGTACAAATGCAACACTCGCTTCCTGACTTCATCATGAACCGTGGTGGTGTTTCTTTACGTCCAGGTGACGGTATTATCCACTCTTGGTTAAACCGTATGCTTCTTCCAGATACAGTAGGTACTGGTGGTGACTCGCATACTCGTTTCCCAATTGGTATTTCATTCCCAGCGGGTTCTGGTCTTGTAGCGTTTGCTGCAGCAACTGGTGTTATGCCACTTGACATGCCTGAGTCTGTACTTGTGAAGTTCAAAGGTAAAATGCAGCCTGGTATCACGCTTCGTGACCTTGTACATGCGATTCCTTACTACGCAATTAAAGAAGGTGACTTAACTGTAGAGAAGAAAGGTAAGAAAAACATCTTCTCTGGTCGTATCTTAGAAATCGACTTAACAGAAATGGAAACTGACTTGACTGTTGAGCAAGCATTTGAATTATCTGATGCTTCTGCTGAACGTTCAGCTGCTGGTTGTTCTATCACACTTTCTGAAGAGAAAGTTGCTGAATACCTTCGTTCAAACATCACTATGCTTAAGTGGATGATCTCTGAAGGTTATGGCGACGCGCGTACTATGGCTCGTCGTGTTGAGAACATGGAAAAATGGTTAGCGAACCCATCACTTCTTAAAGCTGATGCTGACGCTGAATACACGAAAGTGTATGAAATTGACCTTGCCGACATCAAAGAACCTATCCTTTGCTGCCCGAACGATCCAGATGATGCAAAACTTCTTTCTGACGTTCAAGGCGACAAAATTGATGAAGTATTCATCGGTTCTTGTATGACAAACATCGGTCACTTCCGTGCTGCTGGTAAGTTATTAGACAAAGTTCCTGGTGGTTCTTTATCTACTCGTCTATGGTTAGCGCCTCCAACTCGTATGGATGAGCGTCAATTGATGGAAGAAGGCTTCTACAACACTTATGGTAAAGCTGGTGCACGTACAGAAATGCCAGGTTGTTCATTGTGTATGGGTAACCAAGCACGTGTAGCGCCGAACACAACTGTCGTATCAACTTCTACACGTAACTTCCCGAACCGTTTAGGTCAAGGTGCAAACGTATACTTAGCTTCTGCTGAGCTTGCATCTGTTGCTGCGGTACTTGGTAAGTTACCAACACCAGAAGAATACCAACAGTACGCTTCTCAAATCGACAGCATGTCTGCTGACATCTACAAGTACTTGAACTTTGACAAGATGGAAAGCTACACAGACGCTGCTTCGAATGTAGACACTAAAAAAATTGCTGCTGCTCAGTTGACCTAAGTCAGAAAAAGCAAAGCTGAATAAGCTTTGCTTTAACACAAGAGCAAATTTATGATTTGCTTGAGTGTTGAGCAATAAGTAAGGTAAGGGCTGATGATTCAGCCCTTATTTTTTTTTGTAAAATTACCACTCATCTTAAAATAATGAGATGTACCTCACAAAATATATAAATTTTGATATATAATTAAAGAATAAATATAATTTTTGGTAAAAAAATCAATTAAATTAAACATTTATTTTTAATTTTTTAAAAAATTGTTTATTTTTTAGTAACTTACTATAATAAAATAAGAAATTGTATGTTTTTTGAAATTTTTAGTTAACTTCTCATCTGTACGCAGCTTTTAAGATTTCAGACGCCAAAATATAAAACTGAGATGTTCACATGAATATAATTGAAACAGTTTTTGATTTTAAAGCGCTTTCAACGCAGCAACAGCACTATTTTTTTGAAAAAATATATCAATTTGACCAAATCATTTTCCCTAATTCTAGCTTAGATGAATTCAAAGCATTCGTTTATGCGCCAGATGCGATTGCAGTAACGATTATTCATTATCACTGTAAGGGAGAGTTAGTTGGGCAAAACGTCATTCCTATTCTTCAGATTCAGTGTAATAACCAAACTATGCATGTCGTGAATTCACGTGCAGGTTTTTTGCCAGAATACCAAAAGCAAAACCTCACTATTCAAAGTGCGGTTAAAGCGATGTTGAATAGACGTTTTAAACATCCATTTATTCCTTTATGGTTCGTCATTACGATTAATCAGCCTAAAATATATTCTTTATTTGCCTCACGTTCACAAAAATTTTTCCCAAGGGTGGGGAAAAGTACACCTAAAGAATACTGTGAAATCTTAAAGATTATGGCGGCGCGTTATCCAGAAGTGCAAAAACGCTGCAATGGTGTTTATGTGCATGAAACTACGTCTCCAATGCGAAATGTAGCGCAATTGGAGAGCTTAAGAGCGCATCAAGATGTGCACTGCAATTTCTTTTTACAACATGCACCTGACTATTTTGATGGTTGGGGGATTATGTGCATTTGTAAGTTAGACAGTCGCACATTATCAGAAACGGCTATGAATTTAGCGCTAAATCGTAAAGTTAGTTAATTGCTAGAAAATATAAAATTTGAAGGTTTGCATATTGCTCAACTGGTGTAGCATCTAAAGTAAAAGAGCATCTATAAACAAACACAACATTCAATGCCATGCAGTAATCTGACATCACATGATGACATTTCTTTCTCGTTTATAGCTGCAACTTATTGCGTAAAGTAATGGTCTTGGTGTTTACAGTTACGACAAAATAATGATACGTAATTTTCTGCGTCATAATCGACTGTCAGTTCATCAGAACCACAATGCATGCAGCGTTTGAGTGAATAAAATTTAAGTCGCGCTTCAATTTTTTTCCATGAACGCCAAACGGGTTGGAAGAAAATTCGCTCGTCATATCCTAAAAATCGGAAGAACAAAATTTCGCTCATATAACTGAACGGTAAATTAGGTGGACGTGGCAGTGTCGAGGTTTCCCATTTTTCATTTACTGCACGTTCACGATACTGCTGTAAGGTTTTTTTTAGCAAGTTGGTATTAATAAAGTTTTCGTTGCGCGGTTTAAGTGCTTTTTGTTGGTACAAATATTCCAGTGCAGTTTGGATTAAGTAATAAATTTGTCCAACCGCAAGAACGTCTAGTAAGCGGTAGCAAAAAGTTTGAAAACTATGGTTTCCCGCAATTTGTATGCCCCAAGTCCGACAATAAAACTGCATGAACTGCACAATTTCTTGATACAATAATAAGTACAGCGCATCTTTAACTTCATCTGCCGTTTTAAACGGTGTGCCCATGCTTAGGTTTTCATAAAACCAGTTGCGGAGTTGCTGGGCGATACTGAACAAACTGGGTTCTGAATATCCATCTAATCGGACATTAATGTAATATTGTTGTGCATTTTCGGCAAAATCTTTAGCAATCAGAATTTGTTCTTTCAGCAAGTGTTTGATCATGCCGTGCTGAAAAAAATAGTTAGGTGTAATATTCAAATACTTAATTTTTTCCCAATCTATAAATTCTTCATGCGGTATATGTTCTTGTGCATGCTGATCTAAAATACTGAGTAAAAATAATTTATCAATAAAACGTAATTGGTTTAATTCACGCTCAGGCACATCCTGCTTTTTAAACTTTTGCTGTTCCTGTAAGCGGGTTTCTGCCATGATTTTTTTGCGCTGTTGGGTACAACTCGGGCAATGGCAGTTTTGCTGGCTATTTTGATAAATGCGGTGTTCACAATGGCTACATTCATGGAAATGTAGTTCCTGATCATACTGTTCTGCTTCAATCCAATACATAGATGCCTGACACAAAGGGCATAGTGTGCTTTCATCTAATTGTTTTTGAAGAATTTGTAGCATTATGATGTGTACACTCATTGTATAGAATATTCTTCATTATACATCGCTTGCTACACGAAAGTTGCTGCTTGTCTTTGCCTTTCTAATGCATAAAAAATACGGCTTTTTAGCCGTATTTTTTATAGAGGAGAAAGGTGAGTAGGAGATTAGGCAAAGCTAAGAAATTTAAACAGGGCAAGGTAGGCTTTCATCTTGCTCGCCTAAGGCTTTGGCTGCAATCAGCGCTTTGACTTTTTTAGATGGAATTTTACGTGTACCCAAAGCATCGTAGGTATTTGTAATGGCTGTGACTTCATGGGCTTGCATGTCAATACCTTCACTGCACATAAAAAGGGCAATAACTTTAGGATCAATATCTGCCTGTGCAAGTGCGTGAATGGTTTTGATGTTTTCTACACGAATCAATTGTTCTTTCAAATACATGATACACCTGTTCCTTAAAATGTATTCAAACATAGTCAAGGACTAATTCGCACTCTGTTAATGTCTTGTTGCCAAGCGTGTAACTAGAGCCTGAGTCGGTCA
>NZ_JAAZQY010000035.1:0-23203 GCF_012371315.1 Acinetobacter sp. A1 | reverse complement strand
TTTAAGCTTTCAGTCAAGTATTTCATTGCAAGTTTTTTTAAAATTTAATACCTAAATTGTATATGTTTGACTATATTCGTCAATATAATTATTTGCTATCAATCACTCTTTCAAACCATAATCCATTATCCACTCACCCAAACCTTCTTCAGCTGAAGAAAAGTTTTCAAATAATTTACACATCACAAATGATGCTTTTGGATTAATCAAAAATTGCTATAGGAATGGATGACTCCAACAAGTTCTAATACTCACTAGCTGCAATCAACTGGCGGGTATATTCTGTTTGAGGATGACTAAACAGCTGTTCGGTGTTCTGAAACTCCATCACTTTGGCTTGATGCAGCACCAAGACTTTTTGGCACAGCGCTTTCACCACTTGCAAATCATGGCTAATAAATAAATAACTCATTTGCTCCTGCTGCTGTAAACGGCGCAACAACTGCACCACCGCACGTTGTGTCGTACGGTCTAAAGCAGATGTTGGCTCATCCATAATCAGCAATTTAGGGCAAAGTACCAAAGCGCGCGCCAATGCAATTCGCTGACGTTGCCCACCCGAGAGTTCATGCGGATAGCGCTGTTTAAAACTCACGGGTAATTCTACTTTGCTTAAAGCTTCATCTATGCGCTGGCTGATCTCCTGTTTAGACAAGTGCTGTAAAGCCAAACCTTCACCAATAGTTTGTTCCACATTTAAACGCGGGTTTAAACTGCTGAATGGGTCTTGAAACACGATTTGAAAATGCTGACGTAAAGGACGCAATTGCCGCTCATTTAACGCATTTAAATCTTGCCCAAGCAGCTCAATTTTGCCTTCACTTTCAATTAAACGGGCAATTGCAAGTGCTAGTGAACTTTTACCCGAACCACTCTCCCCCACAATTCCAACCGATTGTCCCTGTGCTAGTGCTAAAGCCAAAGGTTCAACTGCAACTACATAATCTTTAACCCGATTCAGTAAGCCCTGTTTAATTGGAAACTTCACCCCAACCTGATTCAATGCTAATACGGTAGACAATTCTTCAACCTGTAAGGCTTCGCCAAAATCGTGATTCAATAAATTTTGCGTATAAGCTTGCTTAGGCTGACTAAAAATTTCTGTAACACTGCCCTGTTCTTCAACCCGTCCACGATTCATCACAATCACTTGATCGGCATAATGTTTAACCAAATTCAAATCATGGCTAATCAAAATCATTGCCATGTTACGGCGTGCTTGCAGGCTTTTTAATAAATCCAGAATCTGCGCCTGCAAAGTTACATCCAAAGCAGTCGTAGGTTCATCGGCAATGAGAATGTCAGGATCAAGCGCCAAAGCCATAGCAATCATCACTCGCTGCCGCTGCCCACCCGACAATTCATGCGGATAACGCTTTAATTTCTCCTCTGGCTGCGGAATACCGACATCTTTAAGTAATTCCAATACTCGCGCACGTGCTTTTTCCTTGCTCCAACCACGCAACCATAAACTTTCACCTATAATCTTTTCTACCCGATGCAACGGATTTAAAGCCGTCATCGGTTCCTGAAAAATCATGGCAATGCTTTGACCACGAACTTGTCGCAGTTGTTCTGGCTTGAGATGCAGTAAATCTTGTTCTGCGAATATAGCTTGGCCTTGCACCTGTAAATGTGGCGGCAGCAAGCCCAGTAAAGCCAAACTGCTAATGGATTTTCCAGAGCCACTTTCGCCCACTAAAGCGATGGTTTCACCAGCATGCAATTCAAAATTTAAATCATGCAGTAACACCTGTTGCTGATGCTGAATATTTAGCTGACTAACTTTGAGCAACACTGAATTTGAAAGTTCAGCCGACTGATTAACGTCTTGGGTCAAATGCATCACGTGTTGCCTCCCCAATATAAATTAATAAGGATAGAACGATGGCTAAAGTAAAAAAGCCTGACAATGCCAACCACGGTGCATTTAAATTATTTTTACCTTGTAATAACAGCTCGCCCAAAGATGCCGCATCGGGCGGTAAGCCATAACCTAAAAAATCGAGTGCAGTTAAAGCAGTGATATTGGCTGTGAGCATAAACGGTAACTGCGACAAACTCGAACTCATGGCATTGGGTAAAATATGCCGAAACATAATGGTACGATCGGTAACCCCCAAACTCCGCGCTGCACGCACATAATCAAAATTTCGAGCACGTAAAAATTCTGCACGCACCAAGCCAACCAAACTGGTCCAACCAAACAGCAGCATAATCACAAATAACCAGTACACACTTGGAGTAAACATACTGACTAAGATCATCACCATGAACAGCATTGGCAGACCGCCCCAGACCTCTAAAACACGCTGCCCAATCAGATCAATCCAGCCTCCATAGTAGCCCTGAATCGCCCCAACCATAATGCCCAAAACTGCCGATGCAAAAGTCAGTGCAAACCCAAACAGCAGTGACACCCGCAAACCATATAGAATGCGTGCCAAAACATCACGACCTTGATCATCTGTGCCTAGCCAGTTTTGTGCGGTTGGTGGCGATGGTACAGGCACAGCCAAATCCAAATTCGGCGTTTGGTAAGAAAATTCTATCAGCGGCCAAAGCGCCCAACCTTTATTAGTAATTAACTGTTGCACCACGGGGTCTTTATAATCCGCTTCGGTTTCAAACACACCACCAAAAGTCGTTTCAGGATAGGCCTTAAACACAGGCATATATAAAGACTGCTCGTATTTGACCAATAACGGCTTATCGTTGGCGATTAACTCTGCGGCCAAGGACAATACAAAAATGACAATAAAGACGATAAAACAGCCAAAACCCAGTTTATTTTGCTTAAAACGTTGCAAACGTGCGCGCGTAATTGGTGACATTATTTTGTCCCCCGCGATTCAAAGTTAATTCGAGGGTCAATCACCTGATACAGCACATCACTGATTAATCTTAAAATTAAACCCAAAAGGGTAAAAATAAACAAGGTACCAAAAATAACAGGATAATCACGCTGCACAATTGCTTCAAAGCCAAGCAAACCTAAACCATCCAAATTAAAAATAATTTCGATAAACAGATTGCCCACAAAGAAAATCCCCACCAAAGCTTCAGGTAAGCCTGCAATCACAATTAGCATGGCATTACGAAACACATGCCCATACAACACACGTGACTCGGTTAAGCCTTTGGAGCGAGCTGCCAGTACATATTGTTTATTTAACTCTTCCATAAAAGAGTATTTGGTCAGATACGTCAGCCCTGCAAACCCACCGATCACCATTGCCAGTAAGGGCAAGGTCATGTGCCAGAAATAATCGGTAATTTTGCCCCACAAACTCAGCTGAGCAAAATTTTCAGAAACCAAGCCTTGTAATGGGAACCACTGGAAATACGAACCACCTGCAAAAAATACAATCAGCAAAATCGCAAATGCAAACGCAGGAATGGCGTAGCCAATTGCCAACAAAATTGAAGTGGCTTTATCAAATAGCAAACCATGCTGACGGGCTTTTGTAATCCCAAGTGGAATAGAAATCAGATAGATCAGCAAAGTACTCCAAAGCCCTAAAGATAAAGATACAGGTAACTTTTCCAACAGTAATTGAGTCACAGGTTTATCTTTAAAAAAGCTAGTACCGAAATCGAGTTGCACATAACTGGTCAGCATTTGCCAAAAGCGCTCGTGGGCAGGCTTGTCAAACCCATATTGCGCTTCAATTTTTGCCACCATTTCATCACTTAGACCTTTGGCACCCTGATAATTACTGCTATTGCTTACCACAGTTTCGCCACCACTCATGCCCATGCCCTGAAAAGCTTCAGCCTGCTGAATGGCTTGCTCGACTGGCCCACCTGGTGCAATTTGAATCACCACAAAGTTAATCAATAAAATGAAAAACAGGGTGGGAATAATCAGCAGCAATCTTTTTAGTATATATGTGCCCATGTGCTCACCTTTTGGCAATGTGCTGGTTCATCGCAAACACTGTCATGCTTGAATTTTAAAAATCGTTATTGTTGACGCAAATAATGTGCAACTTTCTTGGCTTGAGTTGCATCGCTCCACCAGTAATCAATCCCTGCAGATAATTTAGGTTTAATGGCAGGCTGACGATACATATTCCAGTAGGCATACCAGTTTTCACCTTTGCCGTAGGTTGGAATTTGATAATAACCTGCCCGCAATAAACGATCTAAAACCTTGGTACGTACAATTAACTGTTCACGGTTGGGTGCACGGATCAACTGTTGTACCACTTCATCAATCACTGGGTTTTTAATCCCTGCATAATTATAATTTCCTGGCTGATCTGCGGCAGCGCTACTCCATAGCTGTGCCTGTTCATTGCCAGGACTTAAAGATTGCGGCATGACGCTAGTGGTCATATCAAAGTCGGCACGGCGCATCCGTTCAATATATTGCGGCACATCCACATGCCGAATGGTCACAACCACACCTAGGCGTTTCATATTGCGCACAAAGGGCATTAAAGTCCGTTGTAAGCCATCTTGATGAATCAGAAATTCTATTTGGATAGGTTTGCCTTTGGCATCTACCAATTTGCCATGCTGAAAACGATAACCTGCTTTCAAAAGTAGCTCACGTGCTTTAAGCAATCCACTGCGGTTAAATCCGCTGGCATCGGTCACAGGAAACTGCCAGTTTTGCAATACACCTTGTCGTTGGACTGGATGTAGTTTGGCTAAATAGGGTTTTAAAATGGCCAATTCTTCGGCTGATGGTGTGCCTTTAGCCTCTAGCTCGCTATTAGAAAAATAGCTTTGCAAACGGCGATATTGCCCATAAAACAGAGCTTTGTTTTGCCATTCAAAATCGTAAGCATAGGTCAAGGCTTGCCGAAAACGAATATCCTGAAATGCATGTCTGCGGGTATTGAATACAAAACTTTGAGTTGGAATTGGGTTCTGGTGCTGAAATTTATGCTTAACCACCATGCCCGCATTCACGGCAGGGAAACGATATTCCGTCACCCATTTACGTGCCGTATATTCTTCATGCAGCGTATATTGCCCCGACTTAAAGCCTTCAAAGGCAATATCTAGATTGCGATAATACACATATTTTAGGCGGTCAAAATTATAGCGCCCTTTGTTTATGGGCAGATCCTTGCCCCAGTAATTAGGATTACGTTTATAGGTGATGCTGCGCCCTGCATCAATCCGTTCAATCAGATAAGGCCCAGAACCTAAAATAGGTTCGAGGGTAATACGGGTAAAATCACGCTTTTGCCAATCTTTTTTAGAATAGATGGGCATTTGCGACAAAATTAAGGGCATTTCTGCATTGTTGCTGGATTTAAAACTGACTTTTACCTGATGTTTGGACAAGACTGTGGTTTTATCCAAGTCAGACAAATACATTTGCAAACCCGGATTGGACTTGGTCTGAAATGCATCAAAACTGAATTTAACATCTTCTGCAGTGACTGGACTGCCATCGCTAAACTTTGCTTGAGGATTCAAATGAAAAATCACAAAGGCTGTTTGCTTCGGGTCATAGCTAACTTTTTCAGCCAATAAGGGATACATCACCCCCGGCTCGTCTAAAGAACTGCTCATGAGTGAATCAAACAAAAAATTCACCCCATCGGTGGAGCTGCCTTTGCCATTCATGTCATTTAAATTGTCAAAAGTGCCATTACTGGCGCGAATCAAATCTCCACCTTTGGGTGCATGCGGATTGGCATAAGGCATGGCTGTACGCCCCGCATACTGAGGTTGGCTATGCACCGCAATATATGGTGTAGTTTGAATGGCAGCCCAACCGAACTGTGGCAATGCCAGACATCCCACCAGACAGAACAATGTTTTGTGTAGCGCGAAAGACATGCGCACAGCTCCTTGTGCAGTATCACTCAGGATGCAGCCCACAGCGCATCCTGGAGATTGATCATTACAGATTCGGGACTTTAATCACATCACCAATGCGCAATTGCGTATTCGGCTGCATGTCATTTAAATCGGCCAAAGCTTTGCTGTCGATACCATAACGGTTGGCCAAACCAATCAATGTATCTCCACGTTTGACCTTATATTCAGTCACAGTTTTTGGAATTTGAATACTTTGACCAATCTGTAAGCCTGAACGTGGGGTTAAGCCATTTAAACTAGCCAATTCTGCAACTGAAATACCAACACGGTTGGCAATTGAATTTAAGGACTCGCCACTTTTTACGCGATAAGCTTCAGTCGCTTTAGTACTGCTACTTTTAGCTACGTTTGATACTTCGGCTTTTGCATCAACAGTTGCAGCGCTGGCATCAACTTTTAAGCGCTGCCCAATACGCACATTGGCGGTACGCGATAATTCATTCAGCTCTGCCAAATAACTCAATTGCAATTTATATTGGCGAGCAATACTGCTTAAAGTTTCCCCTGCTTTCACGACGTGAATATCATTGGCAGTTTCAGTCGCTGCTTCAACTTGGGCTTTTTTATCAGGAACATCACCCGTGAGTTTCAGACTTTGTCCTGCTCTTAAACCACCGTTACGGCTAATGTTATTCAACTCTGCTATGTATTCCTGACTCAAGTTATATTTGGTAGAAATAGCAGATAAGGTATCTCCACGTTGTACCGTATAACGCTCAGGTACATTAACGCCCGCAGGTACTTTTAAGCTTTGACCAATGCGTACCCCACTTTGGGTGGTTAAATTGTTCAAACTGGCCAATTCAGCCAACGAAATTTTGGCTTGGTTGGCAATACTGGATAAAGTATCGCCACGCTGTACCTGATAATTTTCTGTTGGATAGTTTGGTGCTTCAGTTTTTGCTTCTGACTTACTGGCCTCGGCTTTGTTCGCTTCAGCTTTCTGAGTCGTTGCTTCATTTACAGGGACATTAATACGCTGACCCACCAATAAACTGCTGCCCGCCGTCAGACCTGGGGTTAAATCTGCCAATTCCTGATTAGACAAAGCATAGCGATCAGCTATCAGTTTTAAATATTCGCCACGTTTCACCACATAGCTTTTGGTCACGACTTTTGCGGCTTGTTCTGCCGCTTTTTTATCCGCTTCCGCTTTGGCTTTTGATGCCGCAGTTTCTTTTAAACTTAAACGCTGCCCGACCAATAAACCACTGGTAATGCTTAAATTATTATAATCTGCCAATTGTTTAACGCTTAAACCAAACTGACTAGCAACACCCGTTAAACTATCATTGGCTTGCACCACATATTGCTCAGGCATGGTTTTCGGTTTGGCTGGTTCTGCCTGTGGCTTGGCATCGTACAAATAAATACTGGTGCCTACATACAAAGTTGCATCGGGTGCAATTTGGTTCCACTTCGCAATATCACGCCAATTCAAACCATTTTTCATGGCAATGCTGGCCAAAGTATCACCCGCTAAGACAGTATAAGTAGTCCGTTTGCCTTTTGGTGGAATAACCACAACTTCTGAGTCCGTACGCACAAAGTTTTTACCCTGATTGCGCTTGGCTTCTTCTGAATCTACACGTGTGTTTTCTGCCACACTTTTCGGGTAAGCAAAGCCTTTGGTTAACTCTTTACCTTGCTGCTCTGCCACAGACTGGCTGGTTTGAATTGCTGTAAGCTTAATTTTCCCATCGTATGGATCGACAATCTCAGTGCCTTGAGGTGCAATTTGTTTTAACTCTGCCACAAGTTGCTCTTGCTCTGCCTTAGAGGCTACAGGCTGCAACACCTCTTCCACCGTTTTATTACTGCCTTCTGCCTGTACCGCAGCAAGAATCTGTTCACGCTCGGTCGTTGAAATTGGTGGTTCAATCCGTACAGGTTGAATATTTGCCGCAGGCGTGACTGCAACAGGAATACGCGGTGCACTTGGTACATCACTCCCTGCTGCAAATGCAGCTAAGGCATCTGAGCCTCGTGGTGTACGCGACAAACGTGCAGGTGTTGTTGATGCAGGTTTAGACGTACTGGCTGTCGTGGCAGTATTTGAAGATGTTGTGCTTGCGGCCTTTGTGGTGGCTGCTGGCGTAGCAGATGCTGTTTTGCTCGTCGTTGTTCTACTGGTGGTTGCCGTGGTCAATGTTGGTGGTACAGATTTAGACGGTGTGATCGTTACCCCAGATGAAGAAAACGACGGTGTGTTACTTGTATTGCTTGCCCATAAACCACCACCACTTTGTAATTTTTTTAATCTCGCATCTACAGTTGGACTTAAATCTGCAGGGATTAAAATTCGCATTGGGCTTTGCGTGTCGATCCGATCACCACGATGCCCTGGGTTAAGCGAATAGAGTTCCGCACGGCTTAAACCTGTAATGCTGGCCACATCATTTAAATTTACCGCACCTACATTTAACTCACGGAAGTGAGGACGGTTGGCAATAGGCGGTAAAGACACGCCATAAGCATGTGGACTTTTAATAATTTGCGCCACAGCCAAGAAACGTGGCACATAATTCATGGTTTCCTGAGGCAATTTCAAAGACCAATAATCGGTTGGCAAGCCAGCAGCTTTATTACGGTTAATCGCTTGCTGAATACGACCTGGCCCTGCGTTATAGGCTGCCAATGCCAATTCCCAAGAACCAAACTGATTATACAAACTGCCTAAGAACTCATAGGCAGCACGAGTCGACTCCACTACATCTCGGCGGCCATCATACATTGAGGTTTGTTTTAAGCCGTAAATACGGCCTGTACTTGGAATAAACTGCCATAAACCTGCAGCAGCAGCACTACTGGTTGCAGCGGGGTCATACGAGCTTTCAATGACAGGCAACAATGCCAATTCAGTTGGCATACCACGGCGTTCAGCTTCTTTTACCGTGTGATACAAATAACGCGAAGCACGCGCACTTAAACGATCCAAATATGGCTGACGTGAAATAAACCAGCCACGCTGTGCTTCAATACGCGGGTTCCAATGGTTTAAATCCATTTTGAAACCCACGGTCATACGCTTCCAAACATCGCCATGTTTTAAAATTAATAAACGATCGCCTTCAACTGCACGCATATCGGTTGCAGATAGTAAGTCTTCCAAACCATCCAATGTGCTGGCATCTAAATAACCCGACCCGACCTGACTTGAAGTAAGCGGCTTGCTCGCACCCTGGGTCGAGCTACAGCCAGACATCAAGCCTAAGGCAGCCAATGCTGAACCTAAAACTGTAATTTTAAAAAATGAAGGTAAAGTCGGCTGCCACAAGCGCGTGGTTGGTTTATACATAAAAGAATCCAAACAACTCGTATATAAATTATTTTTTAGACATGCCATTGTAGTGGAGCTAGACAACGACACAAGGCTTTAATTTAGCGTGTTTCCGCTATAAATGTTACAAGAAATTAAAAAAATAGCAGGAATTTTGGGTCTAAACTAAATTTGCGATATACAATAGCTTTTTATTTTGATTTATTTTGCTGAGTATTCGGATCTGATTTATGTCTCAAACAATCACATTATATGTTGATGGTGCTTGCCGTGGCAATCCTGGCTTAGGGGGTTGGGGGGCGTATATCATCACCGAACAGGCAGAGCATAAATTACATGGTGGCGAAGCACAAACCACCAATAACCGCATGGAACTCACTGCAGCCATCGAAGGTATTTTATTTTGCCCAACCGATGCCAAATTGATTATTTGGACAGACTCCAACTATGTCAAACAAGGCATTACCGAGTGGATTCACGGCTGGAAAAAGAAGAACTGGAAAGATGTCAAAAACCCAGACCTTTGGCAAAAATTAGATGCCACGTGTCAGGGGCGTGAAATTGAATGGAACTGGATTAAAGGCCATGCAGGACATGCAGGCAATGAAATGGCAGACCAGTTGGCCAATTTGGGTGCAGATCAAGTTCAAAAAACCTTAAATTCTCCATCTAATGCAGCACCCACTTTGGATGCACCGCAACAGGATAAAAAAAAAGCTGAATCTGACTGGTTACTAGATGATCCTTTCGGTTTTGACCTGATTGAAGATGAGCTTGAAATGGAAAATACAACACCAGACAGCAATTTAGAAAGTAACGATCAAAAACACAACATTATAGAGGATGATGAAAGCACACAGGCCGCTACTGGTGACACTGTAAATAATGATCCTGAAACAGAAACGAATTCAGAAAATGTCACTTCAAATGAAAATATTGTGGATGCTACATCTGCAATGCACCCGCATATTGTGGTGACGCCTGCCACAATGCAGCTACACGGCCCTCGCCAACTGATTCTAGATACGGAAACCACAGGTTTTTATTATCAGGACGGTGACCGTATTATTGAAGTGGGTGCGCTGGAAATGATTAACCGTAAACTCACGGGCAGTTCCATACACATTTATATTCAGCCTGAAAAACTGGTCGGTGAATCAGAAAATATTCACGGTATTTCAGATGAGTTCTTAAAAGATAAACCGAAATTTGCCGAAATTGCAGATGTGCTGTATCAATACCTCAAAGGTGCAGAAATTATTGCGCATAACGCTACCTTCGATATGAACTTCCTAGACATGGAATTCAGTCGCGCAGGTTTGGGCAATTTATCAGAAGTGTGTACCGTAACGGACTCATTGCTGATGGCAAAAAGCAAACACCCTGGGCAGAAAAACTCCTTGGATGCTTTGGTCAGACGTTACGAGATTCCTGCGCGTGACCGTACCTTCCACGGTGCATTACTGGATGCCGAAATTCTCGCCGATGTATACTTGGCGATGACAGGTGGACAGGTTGCATTTGATATGGACACCCTGTCTGCAAGTGAAGAACAACAACGTCAAAGTGACCGTTTAAGTATTGATATTGACCTAGCAGTAATATTACCTTCAGATGATGAACTGGCAGCGCATGAGAATTGGGTCAAACAATTTGAAGAAAAACACGGTAAACCTTGCTTTTTTGCCAAATAAAATCTACGAGTTTTGTAATTTTATGTATTTAAAGATTCGCCAGTTCAGTTATAGTTAAAGCAAATAGGACTTTGTATTTTTGCAAAGAACCAACAAACAGATAAAACACTAGGAAAGGTGCAGATCCATGTCTTACCAAACCTCTATACATTTTGATCCAACTGCCTTGCTGATAATAAAAAATGAGGTTGATAATTCTATCAAACTGGTTGAATCCGCAGTAAGCACCTTAGCAGAAGATCAAACTTTACCTTTTGGTATTGATGATGCACTGAATCAATTTGAACAGTGCGCTCAGGTTTTAGCCTTAATTGATATGGAAAGCTTGGCAAAAATTGCGCAATACTCTGCAGAGCTCATGCGTAAAATTATGGGGAACCCAAGCAATATCAACACACAGGAAGTGATTGCGCTCAGCGAAGGCACAACCATGCTCAAGCGTTATATTGAGTTTATTTGCCTGCGTGAAGTCAAAATTCCACAATTTTTGCTCGACACCTTAAACCGTTTAGAACTGGCTTTAGGCAAACCATTAACGCAAGAAGGTCAACACATTGAAGGCCTGCTCGATTGCATCACTCCTAGCTTTCAATTGCCGCAAGCGCCTTCTTTAGAAAAGTCGGCTTATGTGCATCGCTTGTATAAATTGTCATTACACAAATTACTCAAGCAAGAAGAATCTGAAATGGATCTTCAAGCGATCAAATTAGTCGGAACATATTTGGCAGGCTTGGCAGAAAGCCATCCGAGCCAACAATATTGGGGTTTGGTACACGTTGCCTTCAACCATATTGATGACTTGTTGCTAAATGAGCCACGCTTACGCACCCTCATTGGTATTGAACACAATATGCGTCAATACTTTGCTGCGCCAGAAACATTCGCTGCGACCTTGACTGATCTGGCGAACATTTTAAGTCTGTGCATTAGTCAAGAAGACGAAATTTCACAACATATTCGCAGCCAGATGAATCTTGGTGAAGACTTATTGACTGACACGCAATTACAAGTATTCAGCCGTCATTTATATGGTCCAGATTTTGACACCATGCACACCATTAGCGACTTAGTGACCACAGAAATGGCGCAGATTCGCAATGACATTGAATACAACTACCAAAACATGAGTCCTGAAAAAACACAGGAATTGCAAAGTAAGTTAAAAGAGTTGGCGAACTTATTTAAAGTACTGAACTTAAATGAAGCCAATCAAGACTTGGAGCGTCAGGCAGAATCATTAAGCCGTCCTGAATTGCTTAAAGATGAAAACTTTGCTCAGCAATTAATGAACGTGATTTTATCTGCCATGAACTCAATTGGTGTGCTTGAACGTCATCACACCTCTAGTCGTTTGCAGTTGCGCGTCAACAACATGAATATTTCGCTAGATCGTTTAGATGAAGCGCATGAAGCCTTGTTGACCGAAACCAAATTACTGATTGATTTGATTACGCAAACCCTGACTCAGCATTTGCAAAGTCAAAATATTGCAGAATTGGAGCATACTTCTGCTCAAATTCGTGAGGTTGCGGGTGCAATGTTGTTCTTAAATGCAGAAAGTGGTCAAAAAGCCCTAAAAGTCTCTGCCGATTTTGTAAAAACACAAGTTGAAGCAGGTCAGAACTTAACTGCAGAGCAAGTCAATCACATCTTGGATACACTTGCCAGCGCAGATATGCTGATTGACAATTTAAAGAACAAACAGCCTGTTCTGCACAGCATGTTTAAGGTAGCATTGGACAGTAGTGAAAAATTGAAAACTGTAGCCTAATGACTGAACTCTCACTTGCATATATTTTTCAGCAACAACAACTTTTGGTCGATGAAAACTTCCAACTGCCCCGTGTGGAAAAACTGGCAAGTGACTTAAGCTTTAGCTCGGGCGATCAAGTGATTGCCCGAGACCTCCTCGAAGATGAACCAATCCCAAATGGCTTTCAATTAATTCCTATCCGACAGTTATTACAACTGTGGAACACTCAGCAATTTGAGCAAGCCAGCCGTGCCATCCAGTTATTGGAATGGCGTCGTAATCATAAATTCTGCAGCCATTGTGGTCACAAAACTGAAGTGCATGCCACCCAATATGCCATGGTCTGCCCTGCTTGCGGCTATCATCAATACCCACGTGTCAATCCATGTGTGATTACCGTCATTACTCGCGGTGAAGACGAAGTACTACTGGCGCGCAATGCACGCAACAAACAGCCAATTTATGGCCTTATTGCAGGCTTTGTCGAAGTGGGTGAAACCTTAGAAGAAGCGGTACGTCGTGAAACCGTTGAAGAGGTTGGCGTGCAACTTAAAAATATTCAGTACCTAGCCAGTCAGCCTTGGCCATTCCCAAGTAATCTGATGATTGCTTTTAAAGCCGAATATGCAGGCGGTGAAATTCAGTTACAAGAAGAAGAAATTCGTGATGCGCAGTTCTTTAAATTTGATCAGCTACCTGAAATTCCCTTTAAAGGCAGTATTGCACACGCCATGATAATGCACGTGACGCAAGGCACTGCTGTTGCAGATGATACCAAAGCTTGGCTATAAGTCTGCTGTTATCCTAAATACAAAAACCGTTGCCACAAATTTGTTGCAACGGTTTTTTATTGCTACTCAACCAAATACTAGGTTGAAGATCAATCAATATAACTCATCTTCCAGGGCCTGATCTAAAGCTCGCATAATTTGAGTCTTGGTCGCAAAGAAACGACTAAACAAACTAGATACCGATGCCATAACACTGACATGCCCTGTTCTTGGAATGATCATAATTTCACTATGATTGCCGTATTTTTTTAACACGTGATCAAAGTCAGTGGCATTGCTTGGCCCGACAATTTGATCCTTTTCTGCCACCAGTAAATAGTGCTTAACTGGATTTGGCTCAACAAAATAATACGGCATCACATCCTGATACGGTACATCCTGATCAAAAGCATCGGCACACAGCGGGTCATCTTTATAATCAAAATGATAAGGCCCTGCCAAACCAATAATTGCACGGATGTGATTCTTACAGCTTAAGGCATAGGGCTGAGGATGGTATAACAAAGACATCACATTAAATGCCCCTGCCGAATGTCCCATCAAGACCACCTGTGCAGTTGCAATACCCAGTTTATGTTGATGCTGAGTCAGATAATTCAACGCCAAGGTTAAATCATCAATATAGGTGGGAAAAATATGCTGTGGCGCAAGCTGATAGTTAATGATCGCAACGTCAAAGCCTTCTTTTGCAAAAGCTTCACCCACAAAACGATAATCCTGTTTATCACCGCGTGACCATGCACCGCCATGCACAAATACCAACAACGGACGCTGCGGTCGTGGTGTTGTGGTACGGTACACATCCAGACGATGCCTTGCCCGTAAACCATAAGCAATATTACTTTGAAGGGTATAGCCCTGCCGCGGAGTCAAGCGATTGAGCGCATAACTGCCTAAGCTATACAGACGAAACTCTTCATAAATGCGTTTCGCCTGTTCTAATCTTTTATTGAACTGTTTAAGCCAGTGTCCCACATTATTGAACATGTGCAGGTTCAACCTGATCTGGGTCTATCGCAACGGGTGTCTGTGTTTCAGGCACAACCATCGGGCTTACAAAATTGGCATTATTGCTTGGCTGGAGTTCAATATTATCAATCAAGGTAATAATTTTTGTGACGTTTCCAACTTGTTGCAGCACTTGGTTTAGGTCTTGCAATTCTGCGTTATTTAAACGCCCCATCACATACAACACCCCATCTTCAGTATGAATACGCACTTTACTGTCGGACACCACAGGTGCTTTCATAATCAAACCGCGGGTATTTGCAGTCACTGTGGTGTCCTGCATAATGGTGCTGTAACTGATTTGATTACCCACCGTAATATAATTATGGATGGTTTTTACATCACTCATGGCACGTACATTGTCTTCTGCCAATTGCTTTAAATGCGCATCAGGCACTTGTCCTGTCAGCAATACATTGCCATGAAAACTTTCAACATTCACGCGAGACTGTTTAAAGCGTGAATCTAGTTTGTATAAATTAATTTTGGCGGTACGTTCTATTGAGTTATCAATAAACACTTGCCCAAGTGATCGTGCGCCACTTTCTGTTCCTACTGGCGCTGTACCTGTACCACTTGAAATAAAACTTGCACAACCCGATAAACTTGCTACACACAGCAAGGTCACTGCAATACGGTTTAACACTCAGCAAGACTCCTCATTATTTTCTTTCCACTCTGGCGGTGCTGCACATTTCATGCTTCAGTTTTTACGACAAGCACTCACCAGCTGATGTTTTATGCTTTAAATTTCACTCAAAGATTAATCAACTCTGCATCAAAAGTAAAAGCATTTTCAATCCATTGCAGATCATACGGGAATTTGGAAAAGTCTTGCTGTACTGTTTTTGCAAATTGCCCAGAAAAATCAAAACAAATCACATCAAAACGACAATAAAATTCTGAAAATTGTGGATTTTCTGCCAAAAACTGCAAGGCGGTTTTCATGATTTTCTGCTGCTTAGATAATGACACCACTTCATAAGCTTTTGCATAACTGCTTTTAGAGCGCGCTTTCACTTCAACAAATATCAATTGTTGTTGCCGAATCAAAATACCGTCAATTTCACCAAACACACTATGATAATTTTGCTGTAGCAATGTCCAACCCTGCTGCTGCAAATACTGCCATGCAAATTGTTCGGCCCATGCACCCAATGCCTGACGCATCAAATTTTTATTGTTGGTTTTATTCATTTTCATTTTTATATTCACAAGTGCTGCATGATTGATACAGATTCTGCCTAGTTTCGCCTTACATACATACGTCAGATCGCAATTCAGGTAGAATAGCCATTCGGTCAGTCGTTAGTGAATGACTCAGAGCAATGCTGTATTTAGTCGAATTTTGATTATTTTTTTAGTTTGTTATTTCCCACGGAGAAAACTCAATGAGTGCCCAGTTATTTGTTGTCGCCACCCCAATTGGTCACTTGGATGATATGAGCTACCGTGCGATTGACGTACTCAAATCGGTAAGTCTGATTGCCGCAGAAGACACTCGCACCTCTGCGCAATTGATGAAGCATTTTAATATTTCTACCCCACTCACTGCCTGCCATGAGCACAATGAAAGCAACAAAATCGAGATTTTAGTACAAAAACTACTGAATGGCGAAGACATGGCGCTGATTAGCGACGCAGGTACGCCACTGATTAGTGACCCAGGGTTTAAGTTGGTACGTGCTGCACAGGCCAATGGTATTCGTGTGATTCCTGTACCGGGTGCATGTGCAGCCATTGCAGCATTGAGTGCGGTTGGCTTACCGAGTGATCGGTTCAGCTTTCAGGGCTTTTTGTCTGCTAAACAATCACAACGAGTACAACAACTCGAAAAACTCAAAGATGAAACCCAGACGCTAATTTTCTATGAAGCGCCACATCGAATTTTAGATTCAGTCAAAGATATGGCTGGGGTGTTTGGAGCCGAACGCCCTGTTGGTTTTGCCCGAGAAATTACCAAAACCTTTGAAACTATTAAAAAAATGACTTTGAGTGAACTGGTTGAGTTTATCGCTGCAGATCATCACCAACAAAAAGGTGAAATTGTATTGGTGGTAGGCGGTGCCAGTGAAGAAAAAGACCTAGAACAAGAAAAACTAGATCAACTGTTACAGCGCTTATTGCAAGATTTATCGGTGAAAGCTGCATCACAATTGGCTGCTGACTTAACAGGGATTAAAAAGAAAATCGCCTATCAACGTGCACTGGAGTTAAGCCAAGCAGCAGACTAAGCACATTTAGTTTACTGCGTTGTCTTGAATATTCATTCAATAAAAAAGCATCACCTTGAAGGTGATGCTTTTCTATATATTTCGACCGTAGTCAGTACAGTTAGCCTGAATACGACCACTTAGTCGCGTGCTGACTCATCTGGTGGTACTTCCGTAATTTTTCCACCACGTGCCAAGAACGCTGCAACTTCATCTTCCAAAGCCTGACGCTGTTTCAGTTTAGCAGTCACGGTCAAAGTTTCTGCTTCTGCTAAATCTCCATCTGCAGCGCTTTCTTCTGAATCTGCAGCGCCTTTTTCGGCTGCTTTCGCTTCATCTTCGTCTACAGTTGAATCTTCTACATCATCGTAATCGTTCATGTCCGTCATCTTAATCTCCCCACAAATGACTTCAACTTGGTCCAATTGAAAACTGGTTATGAATTACGATGAAATTTAGCAATCTCTTGGCCTTTCGCATAGAGTCTAAATTAAAAAATTCGTATCTTTTTTAATCAAATTCGTAATCAGGTATGTATGACCGTACAAAAAACGACTCTTTAGGGTTAAACCGCGTAACGGGTATCTTGTAACAGACTTAATCCATTGGCTTGTGCCATAAAGGCATCTTTTAGTGCAGGCTGTTGTTCAACCTGTTTCAAACCAAAATTACGCGCCCATACCACAGGGAATAAAGTCGTGGTTTCCATCCAGCCAATAGCAGACATACTGTGCATCATGGCATCGTTCTGCCCTTTACGACGGTGTTCATAACGCTTTAAGGTCTGCTCATGCGCCCAGACACCGCGTTTAAAGTCATGCAGTAGTACATCACAAAGTACTGCAGCGTCTAAACAGCCAATGTTCACCCCTTGTCCTGCAAGTGGATGAATCACATGCGCAGCATCACCAATCAATGCCAGCCCCTCTTGCACATAGCGCTGTGCTGCACGGGCCTTGAGCGGGAAAATAGCACGTGGTGTTGCCTCTAATACCTCTCCCAACATGTGATGACTTTCACGGGTCAAGAGTTGAGTAAAATCGGCATCATTCAGCTTGGCGTATTCTTCGGCATAGTCATCGGGCAAAGTCCAAACAATAGACTGCCAATGCCCTTCTTGCTCATCCTGTAAACTGGCCATTGGTAAATACGCCAACGGGCCTGTTTCCAAAAATATTTGCCGTGCTACATGCTGATGTGGCAATGCAGTACGAATCGCACAGGTTAAACCTGCCTGACGATAATCCAGCACATCAAAATCAATAAAGGCCTGTTCGCGCACAAAGGAGTTGGCACCATCTGCACCAATCACCAGTTTAGTTTGTAATTGGGTACCATCAGCCAAATGAATATGCCAAACTCCTACACCACGCTCCAAACGTGTCACTTTGACTTGCGTGCGATAATCCTGCACTTGCTCTAGCATTCGTTGCTGAATCGCAAGGTTTAAAATACTTGGCTCTACCATTGAACCAAGCGCTTGTTCAATCACGGGTGTATTCGTAGCACTACTGCCAAAATTAATTTCACCATAGCCATTTTTATTCCAAACCTGCATGCCGCTATACGGCATGTGGCGCACAAGTTTAGGCCAAACACCTGCGGTTTTTAATAGGTGGATCGTAGCCTGACTGAGCGCCAAAACACGTGGATTGGCAACCGCTAAAGTTTTCTCTGCATCTAAAATGGGTGCAGCATCCAAGACTGTAGCTTGCACGCCACCCTGTGCTAACAGTAATGCGGTTAAACCGCCAACCAAGCCACCACCAATAATGACTGCATCTAACACTTGCACTTGTTGATTTGCTGTACTCATGCTTTTAACCCCATTGCATAGTTGGCTACCAATGGCTTAATGCCTGGAATCGTATCAAAAGCAACGAGGCCTGTATTACGCATGAATTTTAGGATTGGGTTTTGATTGCTAAAGCCACGTACAACACTATCGCAGAATTTAATAACGCGTTGCTGATCCTTTAAGCGAGATTGCTCATAGTCACGTAGTACAGCTGGGTCACCTAAATCTGCAGATTTTGCTGCCTGTTCGGTAAGATAACGCAATAAAACATAGGCATCTCGCATACACAAGTTAAAACCTTGCCCTGCAACAGGGTGAATCGTATGCGCTGCATTACCCATCAATACCACGCGACCAACCGCCTGTTTTTCTGCTAAAACTTGTGACAATGGAAAACTAAAACGACGTCCTGTTTTTTCAAATTTTCCTGCGCGGTCGCCATAAGCTTGTTGCAGGGCATCTAAAAAGTGTTGGTCGTTTTCATCGCCAATCCATTCATGCTCTGTTCCCTTTGGTACAGGCCACACCACAGAACGACGATATTCACCTGGCAATGGCAGCAACGCCAAAGGCCCTAAATGGCTGAAACGCTCAAAGCCAACATGCGCATGTGGCTTAGAGGTTTGCACCGTAGTCACAATAGCCACTTGGTCATAATCGTGTTCCGATGCACCCACGCCCAAAGCTTTACGGCAGAAAGAATCACGACCATCGGCAGCAATGAGGAGTTTTGCAGAAAGTTGTAGTTGCTCCTGACCACGCACCGCCTCGATATATGCAAAATCTGCGTCTTGTTTCAGTGCTGTCACCTGCACGCCATCAATTAACTCAATAAGCGGCTGTTTACGCACTTCGGTTAACAACACACGACCGAGCCATGCATTTTCAATGACCTGCCCAAAACTTTCGACTTTTTCTTGTTCAGCCAATAATCGCGCCTTACCAAAACTGCCTTGCTCTGTAATCTGAACTTCTAAAATAGGCGTGGCATGTTGCTGCAAGGCGTCCCATAAACCCAGTTCTTGGTAAATTTGTACACTGCGACGTGACAATGCGCTGTTACGGGCATCGAAACTGGAATGATACGGTGCTAAATTGGCATCTTCATAATTGGGGTATTGAATCGCTTCCAGCAACTTCACCGCAATATTGGCTTTGGCTAACATTAAGGCAAGGCTTAAACCCACCATACCACCACCGACAATGATGACTTCTTGCTGCTGCATTTCGTTCCCCAATCTGCTCAATTTCACTGAATCATACTGAATTTAGGCTTTGGCTTGAGCCATGAGCGCTTCAATCTCTGCTACTGTTTTTACTACATTTGCAGTCAAAACACGAGGTCCATTTTGTGTTGCCACCACATCGTCTTCAATGCGAATCCCAATACCACGCCATTTTGCATCGACTGTTTCATCATCTGGGGCGATATATAGACCTGGTTCAACCGTAACAACCATGCCTTCCTCATACACACGCCAGTCTTCGCCCTGCTTATAAGTGCCGACATCATGCACATCCATACCCAGCCAATGGCCTGTGCCATGCATATAAAATTGACGATAACTTTCCGAATCAATAATTTGTTCTAAATCGCCCTGCATAATGCCCAAATCAAGCAGCCCTTGTACCAAAATACGTACCGCAACATGATGTGGTTCTTTATAAGAATTACCAATTTGCACAGCATCAATGGCTGCAATTTGCGCATCCAATACAATGTTATACAGTGCTTTTTGTTCTGGGCTGAATTGACCATTTACAGGGAATGTACGGGTAATGTCTGAGGCATAGCACTGATATTCACAGGCTGCATCAATCAGGACCAAATCACCATCTTTAAGGATTTTGTCATTTTCGACATAATGCAAAATACAGGCATTTTCTCCACCACCGACAATGCTGTTATAGGCAGGAACACAGCCATTTTTGCCAAAAATATAATTCAGTTCGGCTTCTAATTCATATTCCATCATGCCCGCTTTGACCGTTTGCATGGCACGGGTATGTGCCTCGGCACTAATGTCTGAAGCAATTTGCATCAACTCCAGTTCAGACTCGGTTTTATGCAAACGCATTTCATCCAGCAAACGATCTAGTTGCACAATTTTGGCGGGTGCAGTATTGCCTTGACGATGTTGTGCATCGGCTTGTTGGTTCCATGCAGCTACACGTGCATCAAATTCAGCCTGATGACCCAAACGGTAATATAGCGTGTCTTTGTTAACAATTTTCGCAATGATTTCTGCATCTAACTGATCAATTGCAAAAGACTCATCTGCCTCGTACTGCTCAATTGCACCTTCTAGCCCTGCCCGATAACCATTCCAGATTTCCATTTCACGGTTACGTTCACGGCAGAACAAGGTGTAAGTGTAGCCTTCATCAATCGATTCATAAGTTTCAATTACTGCAACTGCTTCAGGTTCTGCAAAACCTGTCAGATAGAAAAAACTGCTGTCGGCACGATATTTATAGTCTGCATCACGATTACGTATTGCAACAGGACTGCTCGCAATAATAGCAACACTGTTGGGGCCCATGCGTTCAGCAAATTGATCTCGACGTTCTTTAAATTCGACTTGAGTCAGTTTTTTCATATTGGGTTCTTTCATTGAAAATATGTTGATGAAATTAGAATGATTATGATGCGTTCAATTAACTTACACTTTCGCAACTCAAGCCACAACGCCCGATTAACTCGGACGATGTGGTGTAAACATTTCTACCACTGAAGATGGATTTTGCCCTGTTTCTGCGGTCTGTACACGTGATTTAGCGTGTACGTTTTGCAATAAAGAGCTTTCTTCCACAGCTACTTTTTTACGGCCCACAGACAAACTCACAGGAATTAAACGAACAAATTCATACAGTTCCTGATAACTTTCCTCGCCTTCTTCATCATTATCTGAGTCTTCAAATTCAACTGCAGCCACATCTTGTAAATGTTCAATCAGTTCAATTTCGTCTGAACGGATATGCCCAGAAGCCAAACCAAAACCGAGTACGACACCCGCACACCAGTCGGCTAAAGCTTGTACGCGTTCTTGTAAAAGATGTTCATCATCTGGCAACAATGGCAAATAATCCAATTCATCTTCACACAAGGCATGTGCCACATCTTCAGATTCATCGGTTAATAGTGCCAGGGCTGCTGGCTCTAAATCGGGCACATTTAAGGTTTGCAAAATCTGCTGCCACTCAGTTTCTGTTGGTGCATTTGTCACACAAACTATACCTGTGAGTAAGCCGTGTAACTCACTTGGACTTGAAATTTCTTCAATGCCAGAAAAATTGCGAAACCATTCTGACCAACCTGAAATATCGTCTTGCATTCGTTTATCCAATCTCTATACTTCGTATATATTACCTTTGTTTGCAATACTGTGCGACCACGATATGTTAGAAGAATTACAGCGTCTACAAGCGCATATTGGTGTTTTAAAAACACGAATTGACCATTATGAAAGTGAAAACACGGCCCTCAGCACAGCCAAACAAACTGCTGAGGAACAGCATCATGCACAAATTGTGCAAAGAAACGGCATTATTACCGCAAAACAAGATGAAATTGAAAGTCTGACCGAGCAATTAAGCAGCACACAGGCACAGTTGCAACAACTGAATCAGGATGCAACGGCTTTGGCAGATCGTTATGGACGTTTAGAAAAAAGCTGTACCGATCTTAAAAACCGCTTTCAGGAAATTTTGGCAGAGCGTAACGAGTTACGCATTTTGAAAGAAAAGATGCTAAATGATCAACGTATGAATCAGCATGAAATTCAAACCCTGAAGCAAGAACGTGATAGATTGTTACAAAAAAATGAGCATGCCAAAGCCAAAGTTGAAGCCATTATTCAGCGTTTGGCAATTTTAGGTACGGCTCAAGACCATCATGCGCAAGAAATTCAACAACTTGCCCACCCTGCCGAAGTGAGTGAGGAAGGTTAATATGTCAGTTCAAATTCCAATTGATTTACGTGTTTTAGGACATAGCTTCCGTTTGGCCACCACTGAAGACCAAAAAGCAGATTTAGAACGTGCCGCGCAATTATTGAATGAGCGCTATGATGAATTTCGTCGTAAAGCGCCACGTATGGAACCTAGCAAACTGATTATTATGGTTGCATTGGAATTGATGCAAGAGGTTCTTTCTATGAACAAATCTTTGCAACATTATGCGCATTGTGAGCGTTTGCTGAGTACGATTCTGCAAGAAGTTGAAGCCTTAACTTAAGTGTTGGTTTTTTAACTTAAGTTTGCATAAAGGCTGTGCAAACAAGATCAAACTTTACAGTTCAACTGTGAACATGAGTTGCCAAGCCCCTGAGATGGGGTATACTAGTTCTAACTCTGAGATGTTCGCCAGCGAGTCTATATCCCTGCCGATACTTAAATCTTAGGATTGCGTTCTGCATATTTAGAGCGTATGCCCATCTTGTATGGGAAACCCAGCAAGTATGCGTCGCGTCCGCCTTGAACTTCTTCGGGTTCAGGGTAACGACATGCAGCGGCATCCTCGGAGCTATTTAGTTTTTATAAAAATTACAATATTTCTAAAACTACGCTAATCTAATCTTCAGCTACAAATTAAGTAAAAAAACCTCCTCTCCCTTCGTGACGATGCGTTCTATACCGTGTCTAAAATTTTGTTTCCCTCTATTCAAAGCAAATATATCGAATAAAGAAAATAGATCAAAAGTAAACAGATTTTCAGAAATCTAAAATTGAGTAATTTTTATGGTAATCCCCCCTAAAAATAATAGGATCTAAAAGTAGAATTTTCTCTTAAGATACGAGCAGGAGATTCTGCATGAAA